>JBQCJS010000301.1:0-13724 GCA_051952485.1 Thermomicrobiales bacterium
CGGCGGTGTTGGGACGGCCGGGGCGATTCGTAGGATGGGGTGAGTGGGGAGGAAGCCGCGCGGCCCCTGGGTTGGACGAGTCCACGCGGCGGGGCAGGACTCCGGGCGGGAAACCGGAGGGGTGGGATGGGTCGTGAGTGCGCCGCAGGGTCCATTCCCCGTCCGGTCGCATGGATGCGGGTGTCGCCGCATCTGCCGTCATCATGCCGGGTGGCGCATATGGTCCCCGTATGCTTCCCGCTAGAGGCTGTTATGCACTTTGGGGGAGGCGTATGCTTGCGGGATGGACACCATCACCCGCCACCCATACGACTCCGACGTTGCCGATGAGGAATGGGCGTTCCTCGCTCCGTACCTCACCCTCATGCGCGAGGATGCCCCACAACGCCATCATGCGTTGCGCGAGCTCTTCAACGGCCTCCGGTTCATCGCCCGCACGGGTCTCCAGTGGCGCTCTATGCCGCACGACCTGCCCCCTTGGGCGGCGGTCTATCAGCAAACCCGGCGCTGGCTGGATGCCCACGTCTTCGAGACGATCATCGCCGATCTCCGCGTCCTGATCCGGCTCGGGGAAGGCCGAACGGCCCAGCCAACCGCGATGATCCTCGACAGCCGAACGCTGCAGAGCACCCCGGAGAGCGGGCATCGCGCCAGCTGGGATGGGGCCAAGCGCCGCCAGGGAACCAAGGTCCATCTGGCCGTGGACACCCTCGGTGAGCTGCTGGCGATCCACGTCACGCCGGCCAAGGCGCAGGATCGCCATCAGGTGGGCCTCCTGGCCGTGGCGGTGCAGGAGGCGACCGGACAGACCGTGACGCTGGCGTGGGTGGACCAGGGCTATACGGGAGACACGCCTCGGCAGGCCGCCGCCGAGCAGGGCATCGACCTGGCCGTTGTGCGCCTGCCGGAGGCGAAGCGGGGCTTCGTCTTGCTCCCCCGTCGCTGGGTGGTGGAACGGGACTTCGGCTGGCTGAGCCGGTTCCGCCGGTTGGCGCGGGATCAGGAGCGGTTAGCCGAGGTGTTGACGGGCTTTCACCTGATGGCCTTCATCATGCTCATGTGGTCGCATGTCCTGCCCGTCCTTTCCGTGCTCTGAAGTCCATAACAGCCTCTAGGGGGTATTCATGGCCTCGATCCGACTCGTGCAGTATCGACTTGCGTCGCATCCGGCTCTGATCGGCATCGTACGCGCGGCCCCGGCGGGCTCAATGCCGAGTGGCAGGACGTGGGTATTCGAGGGAGACTCGGACCGCGTCCTCGGTGCTCATTACGAATCCGCTTGCATTTCGACCGCGTGCCGATCAAAGTTCTGCGCTGCACGCTCGATATGCATTCGGTTCTCGATGGCCCACGCAAGCAGCGGGCGCACGGCCTCGAGCAAGGAGCGTCCAAGCTCGGTGAGCGTGTAGGAGACTCTTGGCGGGATCGTGGGGACCACGGTCCGTGTGACCAACCCATTGCGCTCAAGTTGGCGCAGCGTGCGGGTGAGCACCCGCTGACTAATGGCCTCGATCAGGCGTCGGAGTTCGGAGAACCGAAGCGTACCCTCCTCCAGCGTATGGATGACCAGAAGCGACCACTTGTCGCCGATGAGGTCCAGGATCTGTCGGGTGTCGCGTCCGTCGTTGGTATCACAGAGGTTCCTTAGTGATGTTGAAGTGCCGTCTTCCATTCTCTCCGCCCTCTCGGTAGGCTGTCTAGAGTATCCGCAGGGAACTAACTTCCGCCTGGATACCATTCTGCCATACGGGACCATCCTGAGAGGGAATCATGCGCACACCGACGATCGATCTCTTGCAGCAGACGGGGCTGCGTCCGGGACGATGGACCCTGGACCCCTTCCATTCCAACGTAGTGTTTTCGATCCGGCACCTCGGTCTCGCGAAAGTGCGTGGACGGTTCGATCAGGTGGCAGCCACCATGGACGTTGGGGAGACCGTGGAAAGCTCGGTCGTGCGCGCCTCCGTCGACCTCGCCAGTATCAACACCAGCAACGCGGACCGGGACGCCCACCTTCGCAGCACGGACTTCTTCGACACTGCGACCCATCCCACGATGGCGTTTGTATCCACCGCGATCGTCCCCGACGGGGAGGGGCTGACGCTCACGGGAGATCTCACGCTCAACGGGATCACGCACGCGATCTCCCTCGCGGTCGAGCTCAATGGTGGTGCGCTCTTCACGCCCACAGGGAAGTGGCACGCCGGATTCAGTGCCAGCGGCGCGATCAAGCGAAGCGAGTTCGGCATCGAATTCGGGCTACTTCCGATCGGCGGAGACAAGCTGGCGCTCGGGGACGAGGTGAAGTTCGAGGTTGACGTCGAATTCATTGAGCCCGCGGCTGAGAACTAGGCGAACGCCCCGGCGTGTTGGCACTGTTGCAGGAACCTTCCTGGCTCTCATTCACCAGGAGGGTCCCTGCATCGTTCACGAGCTGCGGCCGCTGCGCACGATCAAGGGCGACAACCGCGCGAAGGATGACTAGCGCCCGATGGCGTTCCTATCGTGCATGCCGGCCCATTGCTGAAAGAGCCGGTACGCGCTGGCGCCGTGCGGCATCGAGATCACCGAGATCGAGAGCTGAGAACGTGAGGGGAGCTCTAAAGGGGCTGGTCACTCGTCTCTGGTGCCCAGCGCTGCACGATCTGGATCCGTTCGTCGTTTGACCCAGCCAGCCAAGCCGCGCGTAGTCGTCCAAGAAAGACATGCGGTGCGCTAACCGAGGTCGCTCCTCCCCGGAGGAGGCGATCATATTCCCGGTCGATGTCGTCGGTCCAGAGCACGACCTCCGCGCTCGGCGGACCCGACTTGAGTTCCAGGCGATGCATCCGGCGAGCGGCTTCCATGTCGACAAAGCCGAGCACGAGCGACTCAAAGCGCATTTCGACGTGATCGGGCCGCCCTTCCGCTGGCGTTCGGAAGGTCTCCTCGAAGCCAAACAGGTCGCGAAACAGCGTTACGGATGGCTCGACATCCTCGACGTAGACGTTGACCTGCGGTGTGTGAAGCACAGACGATTTCTCCTCGGTGCGGCGTGTCGGGGCACGACATGGCGCTCATCGGGACTGCACCTTGCCTAGGATTGCACGGCGGGTGACCACCGGCAAGATTGGGCATGAGCTACGACCGCTGCCCACGATCGGGGGCGACTCGCGAGCGGAGAACGCCGAAGCAGGCCGTGGACGCCGTACTGGGCGAATTGCCGGCATGCGGGTCAGCACAGGAGCAGACGATGAGCGATGTCCAAAGTACTCAATCGCCGGCTATTGTTGCGGATTGGCCGTTGAGACGGCACCTCCAGACATAGACGGCCGCTTTTCTGCCCAAGCGAGGAGTGCGTCGAGTGCCGGACAGAGTTCTTGCCCCCATTCGGTCAGCCGGTAATCAACCCGCGGCGGTACTTGCCGATAATCGGTACGGGTGACGATGCCATCGTTCTCAAGTGCCTTGAGTTGCTGCCCGAGCATTTTCTGGCTGATAGAGGGGATCGCGCGCTCCAACTCGGAGAAGCGCAGCACCTTCCCACCAAACAGATGGAAGAGGATAAGGAGCTTCCAGCGACCCTCAAGCAGACGGAACGTCGTCCCAGCATCCTGAGCAGCCGCGTCTGGGGTGTAGCGGGGGCGTGACATCATGAGAGCATCCTTCCAGATTGACAAAACGGTAGCTCTAAATGCACTTTATCGTGCGTACTATACAGGCGGTGCGGCTGATGGCAGACTCGCCGCAGCGATTCTCTCATTCACGCCTCAGGAGTACTTTCTATGACTCTCAACCTGCCTAGACCCATCGCGACCTATCTTGAGGCTGACGCCGCGGGCGATGCCCAAGCTTGCGCTCAATGCTTCACCGAGGATGCTGTCATTCATGATGAAAGTCGGAGCCTTGCTGGTCACGAAGCCATAATCAAGTGGAAGACCCATGCCCATGCAAAGTATCAATATACGGTCGAACCCCTTGGACTGCGTGAGGGGCAGGGTGCCGTGGTGATGCATGCGCGCTTGGCTGGAACGTTTCCGGGTAGCCCCGTCGAGGTGGATTATAGGATTGTGTTGCGCGACGGCCTGATTGCGGAGTTGTCAATAGATTAGGTCACCGGACGCGAGGGCCGTGGTCCCTGAGCAGTGTTCGAGTGATCCTCGATTGTCGACGAGCTCGTGCACGAGCTGCGCCCGCTGCGCACGATCAGGGGCGATTCACGAGCGAAGAACGCCGCGCTGGGCGAACTGCCGCCATGCGGGTCAGCAGAGGAGCATGAAGGTCTATTGAGGGCGTCAAGATGTAAAGGCTCTGTTATAGTTCGGCAATGAACTCTCCTCCTGAGACCACACTCGGAACACAATTGCGGAGCATCGTGACCTTGATGGACGGCGCCGTGGATGAGGCCCATCGTTGGGTCGGACTGGACTTTCGTGCGATTTACACACCGGTCGTTCGCCTCCTCCTGCATCAGGACGCTGCCTCGGTCCGAGACCTGGCTCGAGCCGTTGGTGTAACCCACTCCTCCATGAGTCAGACGGTCGCACAGATGCGACGCGCTGGGCTGATCGACTCGGCGCCGAGCAGTGATGGCCGGGAGCGCCGCGTTCGCTTGAGCCAGCGATGCCACCGTCAACTCCCGGTGATCCAGGCTCAGTGGGCGGCGACTGAGCGCGCGGCGGCAGAGCTCTATGCGCGTCTTGAGTTCGACGTGTCCGCAATTGCGGGCCAGGTGATTGCGGAACTCCGAGAGCGCCCGTTCCTCAGCGAGGACAACCAGGCTCTAGATCGGTGGTTGAGTCCAGACGAGCAACGGATCGCCTACGACCAACTGGCGGCGCTTGTCGCCGAGCATTACTTTGACGCCGCCGCGGCGTCCAGGATTGCCGATTCCCTCATCGCGTCACTGGTCGAGGCAGATGGAATAGCGGCCACCGAGTTCGCTAACCAATTGACGACGAACCTCCGGACAAGCGACGCCCACTTCGGCGTTCAGTGGGGACCATGGATGTCGCGCCGGAGACGCACAGGCGCATCGGGAGAAAATCTTCCCGCACTCGATGTGGTGCATCATGACGGAGTCGGGGTTCTCACCATTCGTCGGTTTGAGGATGCCGACGAACCAGCGGTCTCCGACGCGATCGCGGAGACCTTGCGGCACCTTGCCGATGCCCAGGCGATTGTGGTTGATGTTCGACAGAACGCAGGTGGCTGGCCGTCCATGGTGGAGGTGGTGCTCGGGTCTCTGGTCGGCCCTGGGCCGGCCCACATCCTGACGATGTATTCCCGTGAGGATCCGTTCGAGTCGTGGTCCCGGCCAAGCATGGGGCCATCGCGCCTCTGGGAGCTCCCGGTGGTTGTTGTGGTGGACGGCGAGACGGCGTCGGCGGCAGAGAGCTTAGCCTACGCACTGCAGAGCCTTGGTCGGGCCAGGATCGTGGGCACGCGAACGGCGGGGGCGGCCAATCCAGGGCGGCCGTTCACGACCGCCACGGGATTCTCCATATTCATCCCCACGGCATCACCGAGAGACCCGCGTACGGGGGCGAACTGGGAGGGCGGTGGCGTTATCCCAGATCATCTGGTCGAGCCCGATGTGACGGAGCGGGCAATCGCGTTAGCGCGAGACCGTTGCAGATATATCATCCAGAAGGAGGGTCGTCCAGTTCACTCGGGGATATCGTATCAGTGCCCTTTCGGCACATCTTGATCGACTTGAAATTAAACATATGATCTAGGTATCGAGGTCGGAAGCTTCGATGCGCCTCCCCGGCAGGCCGTCCGCCAGGTATCATCCTCTCGTGGCCGGCTCGAGATCTGAGAACAGACCTTGGTCTCTCGGTGCCAATCCTGCTGACGGTTTCCGAGCGTCCCGTCTCGCCGGTCACACGTCACGGAGGTCATCCATGGTCGAGCATACGCCTGTCGATGCGAAAAACCTTGCCCTCGCCGACAACCTTCGTCCAGAGCAGGAACCCGCCATGCTTGATTGGGCGCCAATTCGGGATCAACTCGCCGTGGGGTCTCTGGGTGCGGAGATCGCGTGTTTTCTCGGAACGGTCGGGGCCGATGGACGACCGCATTCCGCTGGCGTGGGGCCCGTATGGTTCGAGGGCGATCTCTACTTCGTCAGTAGCCCTAACGCCCGCAAAGCTCGTCATCTTGCGACCAATCCTCACTGCACCCTGTCGTTTCGCCTGCAGGGGTACGATCTCACCCTCGAGGGCACGGCGGAGCCGATCGTTGATCAGACTCAGATGGAATTGATCGCTAAGGCGTTTAACGATGGCGGATGGCCCGCATACGTTGAGGGGGATGGATTCAACGCGCCCTTCATGGCTCCGAGCGCTGGTTCGCCTCCTTGGTGCCCCTATCGATTCGTGTGGCACACAGCGGTTGCACTCGTGACCGACGGCGAGGGTGGCGGTGCGACGCGCTGGCGGTTCTAGTGGAGAGTCGTCCGTCAGGAAGGATGCCGCGGAGTAGGCACTATGAACGCGTCTTCGCAAGCGATCTGCACGACGGGCATCATCCTCCAGGCCGGTACGCCGGCTGACAATCAGCACTCCACATATCGATCGCGGAACCCCAGCCGCGGTTTCGCGCTGCGCTTCCCTCAGACTTTGGTCCGCTCCGTGCGGCGAGTACAATAGGTGGAACCATCGTCATTCAACCAACAGAAGCTGTGTCGGCGGGCAAATCGTGCGTAGCTCGGGTGAGGAGGATGAATCCGATTAGGGTTCGTGGTCTCACTTGCATCCGTCGTTCGCTCCGGAGGGATTCCATGCGTCGTCGCCCGTCGTCAATCGCTATCGTGGTGATCATCTGCACTTGTCTGATGAGCGTCTTGCCAAATGCCGCTGTGGCTGCACCCGGTGGCGGCAACAGCGCCAACGCGGCGCAGTGCCAGAAAGGTGGCTGGCAGCAACTCCAGAGAACGGATGGTTCCCGGTTCAGCAATCAGGGGGACTGTGTCAGCTACGCTGCTCAAGGCGGGGCGTTGGTCCCCATTGCGGCGACACCGGTCGTACAGATGATCCCCGATGGAGGAGCCGACGTGCCCTGTAGCTGGGCCGTGATTGGGACGGGGTTCCTGCCGCTGACCACCTACCATTACCAGATCTTCTTAAGCGGAACGTCGCTTGGCCCAGGATTCGACATCATGTCCGATAGCGGCGGCTCAACGGGCAGCGGCTTCGGAATGGAGCCGGGGAATAGCGCCCAGTACTACTTCTTCCTGGCTTCTGACCTGACGACTCCTGTGGCCGTTTCCAACATCGTTTCCTGCTGATGCCCGCGCACGCCTAGGGGCGCCGGTGGCATCAGCCCTTTGTCACTGGTTGCCGTCCCATGGTCCGGCTCCCGGCAAACGCCCCACGTCGCCTCGGGCCGTGGGAGCCCTCACCGGGCTCATTCGGGCTATTGCTCACACACTAGTTTCCTATATGATGGATTTGGGTGCACACCACATGGGTCCTGCTATTGTGATCATACGGTGCCGGGGGAGGCAATCAGATGGACGATGGCCCGTACCAGCGGAAGGATTGGATAGGGCTCACGGTAGAGTGCCGTCGCTGCCACGATTTCTTCACGATCGAATCAACCATGTCGGTCTGTGTCCTCGTGAGAGGACCCGGGCGTCGGGCATCGGTCGGCGTAGCGTGCCCGCAATGTGCGGAGCGCCTGATCGTCCAGTACGATCACCGGTGGCGAACAGCCCCAGCCGTGCAACCGCCCGTGCTACCGAGCCTCTAGACCACCGAGCGGATCCAGTGTTGCGTTCTTCGATGTCACGGTCGGTCTGTATACGGTGACGCTGCGCGACGCAGACGGACGCGTGCTCGACAGTCGAGACGTGGTGATCTTGCCTGATGAGGTGACGGAAGCCACCTTCATCCTCTGCGTGGAGCCGGTGCCTCCCGCGACATCATCAGCGCAATCCCCGACCGCCACGTCGGCCTCCGTGAAGCCGACGACGACCAGCATGATGGTCTCTAGCTTGTCGCGCATCGGGCAGAGGAATGGGGGCAGATCGACACTCCCTCTGATCTTGGTCGGACTGGCTGCGCTGACGCTCCTGACAGAGGCGCGGCTGCGCCGACGGAAGCATCGAGGCTAGCGGCCGCGCAGACCTCGTAGCGAAGAAGCCTTCCGGTCCCGGTGACCGGAAGGCTTCTTCGCGTGCATCGGGGACGCAGATGGTGCCCGTCTCCGGATCAGCCAGGCCAGCTCCCTTCCTATGCTCAAGCGTGATGGACTCGCCGGTGTTGCGGTCTCTGCACCACCCCGCTCCTGAGCGCTCGGCGCCGTGGTAACCACCTCCGAGCAGGAGGGACGGTCCCACGGCGTTTTCGTGTGTAGCAAGCGAGGCGACAGGACATGGCCTATGCACCGACCCCTTTCAGGAGCCATCACTGATGGACCCGTCGATGTTCCAGGTCGTCAGCACGGGCGGGGCGGTCGTTGTCCTCCTGTGGCTGTGCTGGGCGTTCATGCGCGGCGACATCGTCCCCAAGTCCACCCACGACGCCACTGTGACCGGCTATCGGGAGCAGATCACCGAACTCAATGCCGAGACGATCGAAACCGCCAAGGAGGCCAAGGCCAACGTCTCGGCACTGGTGGATACCCAGCGGGCGCTTCTGGAGGAACAACGACGCGCCCTCGAGTTTCTGCGCACGCTCTCGGAGCGCTCGACGCCATCGGGGTCTGGGGGTGGCTCATGATCGCCCGCCTCATCGACTGGCTGCGGGGCAACGGAGGAACGGTCGATCGCTCGGCAACCGACGCGACGATCGAAACGTCCCAGCGTGCGCGTCAGGCGATGAGTCAGGAGGCCACGGCGTTCCGGGTCGAGGCCGGGAAGGAAATCGAGCGCATGCAACGGGAGCGGATCCGGCAGAGCCTGTTTGCCCAGGCAATGCTCAACGGGCGGAGGTCGTCATGACCGAAGCCGATCACGTGGCGGTCTCCCTCGGCGTCCTCGCGATCGCCTTTCTGGTGCAGACGATCGTGTTCACCATCCTCGCCTTCGATATGGACGAGGAGGGCGGGAACGACGCCCTGGGCCTGGCGCTCAATTACCTCTTCACCTCCATCGCCGTCCAGGGGCTGCTCCTGATGGCCTTGTACGCCTTGGGATCGTCCCGCAATGCGACGTGGATCGACGTGCCGCTGCCCCCGATCTGGGTTCGGAATCTCATCCGATACGTCGCCGTCCTGGCGGTCATCGCCGTCGACATCTACGGCATCCGACTCCGTCGCATCTATCGCAGGGAGCTCCGACGCGAAGCGCAGGGGCACTCACGTTCAGACGTCACCGGATTGCCCTAGCGAGCGCAGGAGCGCCATGACCAACACTCTCGCCCCCTACGCCAACCAACAGATCGACGTCGATGCCTTCGTGGCCTTTGCCAAGGCCCGGGGGGCACAGCGACTCGATGACCTGCGTGACTACGTCACCACACTCAACCGGGACGGACCAAAGCTTGGTCTCAACCCGGCGCTGGCGGCATCCCAGAGCCTCCACGAGTGCGCCGATCGCGAGACCGCGAGCACGGTCTACGTCTCTGTCCCGTGGACCTACGGCCTCAATCCCGCCGGCATCGGCGTCAAGAGCGATGCGCTCTGGCGGGTCTACGACTTCAAGGCCGGGGAGCGGTCTGCCCGCGTGCAGCTGCTCCAGCTCTTCATCTACTTCCACGGCACCGACCTACCAGCGGGGTTCAGCTCGTCCGAGTCGCCGCGCTGGCCGAAGACGATCGCCGCCATGCCCTCGCGGATCGCCTGCGCCGCCACCGTCGAGGACCTCAACGGGATGTGGGCGACGGACGACACCTACGCCGCCGGCATCCTCAAGTGGTACGCCCGCATCCTCGCCGCGGGCATCATCAGAGACGTTCCCGCCGAGGGCGTCATCGCCGGAGATCCGACCGTGGTCACCACACCTACCAAGTCCAACGTGGCCTTCGGCAACGTGCCGAAGTTCGGCTAGATCGATTACCAGTCCCGGATGGCCAAGCCCGAGGGCGTTGGCTGGGACAACCTCGGCAAGCGTGACATGCTCGGCATCGTCCTGCACCGCATGTGGGGGACGCTCAACGGCACGCTCAGCTACTTCAATGATCCGACCACCGGCGCCCTGACGGAGTTCGGCGTCGGCGTCGAGGCGATTGACGGCAAGGCCAACGCCGGCGTCATCCAGCAGCACAACGACCCGTTCGGCCTGACTCCGGGCGCCCGGAAAGCCCGAACCGATCTGCGTACCGTGCCGGCGGCATAGAAGGAGATCGAAATCATGCGCCATGGCCAACCGCTCGCGGCCGCTCCCGAGACTTCGCTGGAACCAGTGTGTCCCGAATGCGGAAAACCCATTGCGGTGACGGATGTCGTCTGCCCCCACTGCGGTATCTCCCTTGCCGGAGGGTAGACTGGACGAGCCGCTCGCGCTGCGGACGGAGAAAGACAGATGGCTGTGCGGATCGTCCAGGGCAATCTGCTGCTCGCTGAGACCGACACCCTCGTCAATCCGGTGAACTGTATTGGGGTCCAAGGCGCCGGACTCGCCCGCCAGTTTCGGGACCGGTTCCCCGGACTCGATGCGGAATATCGGGCCGCCTGCCGCTCAGGCCGGCTGCGGCTCGGTTCCCGGTCTTGAGCGCGGACGGTCGTGTGCTCTGGTTCCCCACCAAGCAGCATTGGCACGAGCGATCTCGGATGGCTGACATCGAGGGAGGCCTCCTCGCGATTGAAGCGCTGTGGGGCGAGGATCTGCGGTCCTGGGCGTTCCCAGCGCTGGGCTGTGGCCTTGGCGGGCTGTCGTGGGATCAGGTGCGACCGCTGATGGAAGCCCATCTCGCGGGCGTGGCAGGGGATGTTGTGGTGTACGAACCACCGGCCCCGCCCCGACCGAGGAACCGCGGCCAGCGCCGCTAGCCACCGCTCTTACGGTGGGCAAGCTCACGCCGAAGGCGTGGGCTAGACTGGAGATCGATTTCCCATCCCCATCCCGATCGATCGGAGCGGCGATCTGGGTTTGTGGGAGCGCGCGTTCATGGCCCTCTGAAGATGGCATGTAGGAACGGCGGGCGGCCGATCGCAGCAGGCGAACCGGATCTCCCCACGATGGGGATTACGAAGGAGCAATCGGGGGCCCGCTGGCTTCCACTCCTTGCGAATGCTATCTCTAATCTGCTCATACTTCTGTCCCTTATCCCGGGCAGTCTTGATCGCCGGGGCAAAAACCTCCGTAGAGAAGTCCTCGCCCATGCGGTCGATGATGTCGTGGTTGGGATGGGGAGCATCAGGGGTGGCTGGCATAGCTGCCTTCACACGCATGCAGCTCACTGTTCGCCATTCGGCGGTGCCGCGCCCACCTCACGACGGCGCCTTGGGCACTGATTCAGGGTCAAGGGCGATGCGCACGACCTCCAGCAGGTCATCGATATTGAAGGGTTTCAGCACCACGACGACCCCTTTGGTCAGCAGGTGGCCTTCGAGCTCGCGGACGAGGGCGAGGGCAGCGGTACAGACCACCACCGGGATGCGTTCCGTCGGCCGGTACATGCGCATCTTCTGCAACATCTGCCAGCCTTTCGCCTCGTCCCCGATCAGGAAGTCAAGGATCATCAGATCCGGGGCGATCGTCACGACATCCTTGAGTTCCTGAAAGGCGAAGGACGACAGGGTCACCCGATAGCCCTCGTCTTCGAGCAGATCCCGAAAGAGGTCGAGGATCTCCTGGGTGTCGTTGATGACCAGGATGTGCGGAGCGGAACGGCGTGTCCCGACACCGGGTGGGTCGGAGGGGGCAGCGTACACCGGGCGTTTCCTTCACGTGTCGGCGGGACAATGGACGGCGAGGAATCCTTCTGACCTGCCGTAGTGCAGGCATGGTGCCAAGGTCTGCCTCGGTGGCGAGTTACGCAACGATCGCGCTGCGGATCAGGTAGTTTCACTGACGAAGGGGCACCGCTCACGTCCCCATACTGATGGCGGTCCGAGGACGGCTCGGCCACCAGATACCACCCATCATCTCGGGGAGCACGCAGTGAACATCGTCAAGACCTCCATCGTCGCCACCGTCTTGCTTGTGGGAGCATTCGGCATCGGGCAATCCGCCATCGCAGGCCCCAGTGCGGGTTCCGCTGATGTGACCATCACCTGTGGATCCTTCAACAACGACCAGGCGGCCGCTCAAGCGTACTTCGACGCCAACGGCCAGCCGGCCAACCTGGACCAAAACGGCGACGGTCAAGCCTGCGCCGATCCCAGCGACGGCGATTTCACCACCACGGGTCCTTCTGCCGGCTCCTATGACGTCAACATCACGTGTGATTCCTTCAATGGCGATGAGGGTGCGGCACAGGCGTACTTCGAGGCGAATGCGCAGCCGGCCAACCTCGACCAGGATGGCGACGGCGTCGCCTGCAACGATGGCACCCCCGTGGATGCCGCCCAGGTCGCGGAGACGCCTGCCGCGCAGACGTCTGGCACGACCGTCGATGCCCTGCCGAAGACGGGGACGGGGACCGTCACGACGCCGCAAGATGACCAGCAGCTGCTCGTGGTGGCGGGCATGGCCCTTGCCGCCGCTGCCGCAGGCGCCCTGGCCGTCCGTTCCCGCCGCGCCTAATCCCTGCCTCCCATCGCTTCCAAGCGCATACAGAGCCAGACCCCGCCGACGCGTCGGCGGGGTCTGCTGTCCCACGGAATCCCAGGCGGCGTGGGCCACACCTGCCACCGCATCGAACGTTCGGCGTACCATAGGAGGAGCGACCCGATGCCGTCCCGATTCCGGAGAAGCCGCCGTGGCAGAGCGCACGATCGATCGGGAGGCTGCGCGACCGTATGCTATCCCCGTCACAGGAGGTCCCCTGCTTGGCCGGGATGCGGATCTTCACATGCTGGCAGCCCTCCTACGCGATGGGCATGCTCGGCTCGTGACCTTGACGGGACCCGGGGGGGTGGGCAAGACGCAGCTCGCGATCCATGGCGCCCACGCCTGTGCCGGGGAGTATCCCGATGGGGTCGTCTTTCTTTCCTTCGCCCCAATCCGGGATCCTGAGAATGTCCTGACGATCATCGCCCGAGCGGTGCGGGGTGATCGGCAAGGTGAGGCGGGAACTCGCTCCCCCCTGGCCGAGATTCTGGCATCGATCCGGGAGCGGAAGATGCTTCTGATTCTGGACAACCTCGAGCACGTCGCGGCCTGCGCACCGTTCCTGAGTTCCATCCTCGCCTACGCCCCGAACCTCACGATCCTGACCACGAGTCGCGAAGCGTTGGGGATCTCGGGTGAACAGGTGTTTGCCGTCTCACCCCTCGACGTGCCGAAGACCTCGCGACAGCACCCGCTCACCATGGTTGAGATCATGGGAAGCTCCGCGATCCAGCTGTTCCTTACCCGAGCCCTGGGAGCGAGCGCGGCGCCGGGAGACGAGCGTCCTCATCTCACCCCATCACCGGCGTTGGGAGTCATGCTGACGCGGGTCTGCCGTGCGCTGGACGGGATACCGTTGGCGATCGAACTGGTCGCGGCGCGGATGCGCGCCGATACCGCCGCAGCGCTCGAGCAGCAGCTGTGGGAGACGCTCCGAGATCGGCCATCCTCCTACGCGGTTCGCGATCCCCTGTCCAGCGGCATGAGCGGGGCGGTGCAGTGGAGCAACGACCTGCTCAAGTCCGAAGAGCAGCGCTTTTTCGAGCGGTTCTCCGTCTTCGCCGGCGGATGTCCCTTCGACGCG
>JBQCJS010000302.1:0-11055 GCA_051952485.1 Thermomicrobiales bacterium
AATCCCCGCCCCACCGCCATCATCGGGGCGGTGGGGGCGATGGGGGGGCTGTCCCGTGCGGTGGCGGTGGATGGCGTCCTGGGCTATCTGGACGCCCCCACCAGGACCCAACGGGAGGCGCGCCCGAACTCCGCCGAAACGCCCGCGGAGCGGGCGGCCCGCCTGGCGGAGATCGACCAGATCCTGCACGAGATTCACGCATCGATCACCGACGCCGATCGGGCCTTCGATGACGATGCGTGGCTCTACGATGACAACGGGCTGCCGCATTGATCGTGGACACATCCGCGTTTGTCGCCGTCCTGCTGGAGGAACCCGGCTGGGAACGGCTTCGCGATGCGCTCAACCGCGAACCGCCGCCACGCATGGCCGCGCCCACGCTCCTTGAACTTCGGACGGTCGTGGCAGGCCGGCGAAACGATACGCTTCTCACCGGCCTGGATGCGCTCCTGAACCGGTTCCGGATCGAGATCGTGCCCTTCACCGACGATCATGCGGCGATCGCCTACGATGCGTATCTCCGGTACGGCAAGGGATTCCACTCGCGGGCGCGCCTGAACCTCGGCGACTGCTTCTCCTACGCAATCGCGAAGGCCACCGGCGAACCGCTCCTGTTCGTCGGTGACGACTTCATGCACACCGACATCGCTCCTGCCCTCACGACCTGAATCCGGCCACGGACATGCAACGACCCGGACGGATGACCGTCCGGGTCGTGCCGCGTTCAATTGGATGGCGCAACGCCAGTGATGCCTACTGGTAGATCACCACATCGGGCGGCGGATCGAGCGCCAGCACCTCGGCGGCCGTCATGATGGGATCGTCCTGCTTGTAGAAGAGCTTGATCCCGTTGTATTCGATCGGCTCCTGCGTGATGACGACGTTGTACGTGTCCTTCTTCATCGCCGGCGGCCCGAAGCCGTCCTCGTCGATCACCAGGTCCACGCCATGCACCGGCTTGATCGTGTCCTTGTTCTCGATCATGGTGTAGTGGAACTGGTGGACGATCAGCGTCTTGCGGGAGACGTTGTACTTCGTGGCGATCTCCACCAGCCAGTTCTGGGCCTCGGTCACATCCGAGCCATCGATCTGGCCGATGTCCTGGCCCGGCAATTCGCCCTCGCGCATGTGGAACTCCGGGTCGATGCCCAGATGCACGTGGTCGTACTTCAGCCACCGCTCGAGACCGACGTAGTCTTCCTTCGGCGTCTTGAAGCCCATCTGGACATCAAGGAAGAGCACCATGTCGTTCTGGGCCGTGAACTCGGTGTAGAGATCGAGCCACTTGCCGTCGGTATCGGCGATGTACTTGCCGTCCGCGCCAGGGGAGCCTTGCGCCACGGAGGCGATCAGCTCGAACCCCAGCTTCCAGGGGCGGGAATTGTCCGCCGCTACGTAGTTCGCAGCCTCGGCCTTCAGGTGCGTCAGGAGCTCATCCGGATCGTACTCGCCCAGGATGCCCATCCGATCGTTTTCCGGAAATCCGTAGTAGAGCAGGAGGCGGTGATCCGGCAGCAGCCCGGTCGCCAGCGACGAGCCGTCGCCCAGCGGGGCGCTCGGCGTCGCGGACTGCGCGAAGGCCGAACCCGGCATCCCGCCTGCCAGCGTGATCCCGCCCGCCGCGGCCACGGCAGCAGAAGCGCCAAGCGAAACAGCCTGGCGCCGGTTCAACCGCCGACCGCGTCCAGATCCTGAAAGTCGAGTCACCGTGTATCCCTTCGTGTCGTGTGTGGGGGTCGATTCACCGTTCGAGGCGGCCGAGGGGAGTTCCAGACGTCATCAGGATGCCCATGCCGCCATGTCCCATACCGGAATCCACCCAAGTATACGTACTTCGCCACAGGGCGGATGCCCGGAAGGCACATGCCTTCGTTATACTCGACGTTCGAAGCTGCCGTCTGGATCACCCCGGCATGGATGTACCACAAGGCCGGGGAAGCGATTCCTCTTCCCCGTTCCTGGCACAGGCTCCCGGTCTCTCCAACGTGTGGATGGTCGCCGTCGTTCCGCCGACCGGCGGCCCGTTGCTGGCTTGCCTGCCAGATCACCGCAGCGCCTCAACGCGCCGGCAAGGACCGCACTGGCGACCGGCCACTACCGCGTTGTGAGGACGGGGGTCTCCGATCCAAGCGGCACGAAGGGCTGGAAGGCGTTTTCCTGACAGCTCCGCTTCGCCATCAGGCACATCTGGGCGCTCAGGAGGCCATCCTGGAGCGTTGCGCGGCTCTCCCCCGTGCCGTAGAGGATGGCGAGGAAGTCGTGCGCCAGTTCGTGGTCGCCACCGCTGTGCCCGTGCTCGCCGGTGGAGACGGCAAGCCGCTCCACCCGCCCGACGTGATGGTGATGGACGACGACCTCCTCCGTGTACCAGTCGAAGGAGAGCGTGCCCTTGTACCCGGTGAGGATCGCGCCCCGTTTCGCCGCGCCACGCCGGGCGTAGAACATCTGCGTGTAGGTGGCGTGCGCGCCGGAGGGGTATTGCACGATGGCGGTGGCGGCGTCGTGGTTGCCGGTGTCCACCGCGAAGGCGCATTGCCAGCGCCCGTCCCAGAAGGACTCGGCATCGTGGAGGTCGGCGAGGATGCCCTGCTTGTAGAAGAGGTTGTACTGGCTCTCGGGGCAGGTCGCCTTCAGCGCGCAGTCCATGCAGTAGAGCCCGGCCGGCATCTCGCCGGTGAAGACGTTCTTCGACTCCACCGCCACGATCCGGGCCGGGGTGCGGCTGTCCACGAGGTAATTGAGGTAGTCGAGGTCGTGGGTCGCCTTCTGCAGCCAGAGGCCGCCGGTGAGCGCCTCGTTGCGCATCCAGCCGTGGTAGTAGTTCGAGCCGTAGAAGGGGACGTTGTTCGTCATCTGGATGTTCTCGACCGTGCCGAGCACGCCGGAATCCACGACCTCCTTCGCGGTCGTGCAGAGCCGGGAGACGCGGAGGGGGAAGGAGACGACGACCTTGCTCGTGGTCGTCACGGACGCCGCGTGCAGCTCAGCCAGTTGCGCCTCGTCGATGGCGACGGGTTTCTCCAGGAAGAGCGGAAGCCCGGTCGCGAGCACCTTCACGGCGTACGGCGTGTGATAGAGGCAGTTCGTGCCGATCAGCACGCCATCGAGGTTCGCCGTCTCCAGCATGGCATCGACATCGGGATAGAAGGTGACCCCGGCCAGTTTCTCCGGGAAGCGCGCCCGCAGCGCCTCCTCCGCCGGATCGACCACCGCCACCACGGTCGCATCGGTATCGAAGCGATCGATGGTCGCCAGCATGCCGCGAATCCGCCCACCGTACCCGATCACACCCAGTCGGGTCATGAAAAGGCTCGCTTGCTCTCGCCGATGCGGCGATGACGTCTCCGGCATGACGCGGCCCCGGGCCCAGTCGCCCGTACCGCCGTGCTGGCAGCGATTCTCAGGTGGGAGCGATTCCCCGTCAATCGTGGATCGGGCAGACGGGCCACACGCACGGCCACTGGCCTGTGCTCATCGCGCAACGGCCCGACCGCCGGCTGCCACCCTGCGACGGCGGGGCATGGGAAGCGGCTGTCCCCGGCGCTATGATGGGCGGCAACAGTGCGGCCCGCTCGTCACCCCATGCCCCGGAGGTCCCGTCCCATGACTGCCTCGACGCCCGACCCGGCGCCCACGCCTTCCCCCGAACCGCTCCCGGCGGCATCACCCGCACCGGCATCCACGCCAGCAGCGGCACCGGCAGCGACGGCGTCAGTGGTTCCACCCTCCGGGAGTGTCGCCACCCCGTCGCTGACCGACGAGACGCTCGCCCGGCTGAACGCCTACGGGCGCAAGGGCATCCTCGCCGCGACGAACAACCCGCTGGTGGCCGGGAACGTCCGCAAGTACGGGATGCGCTTCGGGGCGTCGCGCTTCGTGCCGGGCACCACGCTGGACGAATGCATCGTGGCGCTGAAGGACCTCAATGCGAAGGGATTGCGCGTCAACACGACCATCCTCGGGGAGGCGGTGGGCAGCGCGGAGCAGGCGGCGGGCGTCGTCTCGGAGTACCGGACAGTGATCGACCGCCTGGCGGACGAACGGATCGACGGCAACGTGGCGCTGAAGCTCACCCACCTCGGCCTGAAGGTGGACGAGGAGCTGGCCTACACGAACGTCGCATCCCTGGTCGCCTACGCGGGGGAACGTGGGATCTTCATTCGCATGGACATGGAGGATTCGCCCACGGTCGACGCGACGTTACGGATCTACACCCGCCTGCGCGACGCCGGCCACGACAACACCGGCACCGTCCTCCAGTCGTACCTCTACCGCACGCCGGACGACCTCGCCGCGCTGGCGCCCTACCGCCCGAACCTGCGGCTGGTGAAGGGCGCCTACCTGGAGCCGGAGGCAGTCGCCTACCCGAAGAAGGTGGACGTGGACGCCGCCTACGTCTCGCTGGCGGAGACGATGCTGCGGGAGAACTCGTTCACCGGCATCGCGACGCATGACGAGCGGATCATCGACCAGGTGATCGCCTTCACGCGGGGCGCGGGCATCGGCACCGACCGCTTCGAGTTCCAGATGCTCTACGGCATCCGGCCGCAGTTGCAGCTGGACCTGGTGAAGCTGGGCTACCGCGTGCTGGTGGCGACGCCGTTCGGGCCGGACTGGTATCCCTTCTTCATGCGGCGGCTGGCGGAGCGCCCGGCGAACGTCCTCTTCTTCGCCAAGAACCTCGTCCGGCCCTGACCTCCCATGCACAGCCCGGAAGCACCGCTTTCCATGTCCAGGGCGCGTGGAGTCCGGCGCCCGATCGAGTTATACTGGAATATAATTCAAGGAGGGCGTCATGCTTACTGTCAATCTGCGTCGCGTCGGTGGTTCGACGATGTTCGCAGTCCCACCAGAGATCCTGAAGATGCTGGGTCTGAATGCCGGCGATACCGTCTCGATTACGGTCGAGGATGGCCGGCTGGTAGCCGAGCCCCGAAGCCGGCCACGGTATACCTTGGCGCAACTGCTGGAGGCGTCGGACTACGAACAGCCCCAACCGGACGACGAGCGAGCATGGGTCGAGGCGGACCCTGTGGGACGGGAACCGCTGTGAACCGAGGAGACGTCTACCGGGTTTCGCTTGACCCGACCTCGGGCGACGAGCAGCGCGGGTATCGTCCGGTGCTCATCGTCTCCCCGGATGCCTTCAACCGCGCCACCCAACTCCCGGTCGTCCTGCCGATCACGAATGGCGGCGATTTCGCCCGTCGTCTCGGGTTCGCCGTGGCGTTATCGGGCACGACGACGACGGGCATTGTCCGCTGCGATCAACCGCGCGTGCTGGACCTCGCGGCCTGGAACGGCCAGAAGGTCGAAACCCTTCCGGACGACCTGATGGATGAAGTCCTGGCCCGGGTGATCACGCTCTTCGAGTAGGCCCCACGAGCGAGCATCCCGATGAAGACACCGATCGCGGACCTCTTCTTCGACCATCATCCCGATACGCGAGCCTTGCGCATCGCGACGGCTGCGGCGTTCGGCATCCCGGTCGCCACCATCACCGAACGCGATGCCCTGGACCCGGCGGCCTCCGCTGACTGGGAGAACCCGCTGGTGGAGGCCGTCTGGCTCCGCGATGAGGAACATCCGGGGGACTTTCCCTGGCCGTACACGCTGGCCCTCGCTCCGGAGAACCGGGAGGCGCTGGGGGAGCCGGGGATCTTCGCCCGGCTGGGCGCCGTCACGGGCGCGCTCGGACAGGCCGCGGTCCTGCCCCGCGCGTTTGGCGACCTCCTGCTGCTGGGACCCGATGGATCGGCGCGTATCGTCTCCCGCGACGAGGAGGTCGCCGAGGGCATCGGCCTCCTGCCGGAGGATCGCGAAGCCCTGATTCGCGCCTACGCCACCCAGCGGTCCATCGCGGGATGAGCGCCCCGCCGCACCCGGCATGCGAGCCCCATCCTTGAGTCGTATCGGTCAACGGTGTTGACAGGATCGGGAAGGTTTCCTAGAATCATCGTGACGACTCGGCTTCATGGCCATCGTCGTTTGGTTCGGATTCGTTCGGATTGAGCGATGGAGGTTCACGATGATTCGTTCCGTCCAGTTCGGTGATATCCCGACCCTGCAGGATTGGCTCACCGCTCCCCTCTCCGAGGCGCTGCGCCTCGGCAAGGCCCCCTGGCCCACCCAGCAACCATCCCAGTCCCGGCACACCAGCTCGTTCGCGATGCCGGTCGACGTCTACTCCACCCACGATCACGCGGTCATCGTCGCCGCCCTGCCGGGCGTCCACCCCGATGATGTCGAGGTGACCGTGCATCGCAACACCGCCACCATCCGCGCGGCGGCAGCTCGCATCGGGCAGCCGCAGGACACGAACGCCGTCACCTGGTATGTCTCGGAACTCGGACGCGGCACGTTCGAGCGCTCGATCACCTTCCCGTTCGCCATCGACGAGCAGGGCGTGGAGGCGCAGTTCGCGAACGGCCTGCTCCGCCTCGTGCTGCCGCGCCGCGAGCAGGATCGCCCGCAGCGCATCCCGGTGCGGGTCGGTGGCAGCCTGTCGCCGCTCTCGATCGAGGCGTCCGCCAATGCAAGTGATGCGGGCGAGTCGGATCAGGGCGCGAGCGCGGGGGCCGTCGCCGACTAGATCCGGTCCCGGTTCCCAACCCGTCCATGATTGAAAACGCGGCAATCACCATCACCCCGCACCGGCACGACGCTGGTGCGGGGTGGTCCCGTTTCGCCTTCTCGCGTGCGGCGATCGCTTACGGAACGAGGTGCGCGTCGATGTAGGCCCAGTCCAGGTCGTAGCCCAGGCCCGGCGAGACCGGCAGATGGACGTATCCATCCTCGTCCATCACGTCCAGCGGCGCGTTCAGGTAGGGGTGCGGCGCGTCGAAATCGACGCCCGGCGCCAGCAACCCGCGTTCGTAGTACTCGCAGGTGTCGTCCGAGGCCGACCCGAGGACGTGCAGGTTGCCGATCCCGCTCATGTGGATCTCGCAGCGCACCCCGTAGGCCTCGCAGACGTTCACCGTCTTCTTCACCCCGGTGATGCCGCCGCGCAGGACGTCGATCCGGCTGATATCGGAGGCCCGCCGCGCGATCCAGTCCGCCCGCGTGAAGACATGGCCGTAGGCGATCTCCGGCGAACAGACGGGGATGTCCAGCGCCGCGCAGAGGCGGATGTAGGGGTCCACCCGCTCCTCCGGCATCGGGTGCTCGTACCAGTGATACCCCCGCGCCTGGAGCTCCCGCCCGACTTGCAAGGCCTCCTCGTAGACGTGATAGGTGCCCCAGGGGTCGTACATCAGCACCATGCTGTCGCCCACAGCGTCGGCGACGGCGTGGATGAGGTCGATATCGGCGGCGATGTGGGAGGGGCGACCGGGCACCGCCAGCTTCGTGAGCGGATCCCAGAAGTAGTAGGGGTGGATCTTGTAGGCGCGGTAGCCCCGGTCGCGGCAGGCGAGCGCGTGCTGCACGTACTGGTCGATCGAGCCCATGTTCGGATAGGTGCTGGCGTAGGCGAGGACCTTGTCGCGGTAGCCGCCCAGCAGCCGCCAGACAGGCATCCCGGCAGCGTTGCCGGCCAGGTCCCAGAGGGCCATGTCGATCACACCGACGATGTGCTCCGGCACCTTGGCCGCCCACATCCAGTGCCAGAACCGCTCGCGGTCGAACGGGTCCTGGCCCGCCAGCATCGGCAGGATGCGGTCGCGGACGATCGCCTCGCCCGCCGCATCGAGCCCGTCCTGGTCGCCATGCCCCTGCCCGCCGAGGTAGCGTCCGCAGATGCCCTCGTCCGTCTCGATCGTCGTGATGGTCTGGAGGATCGGCGCCTTCGGGACCGCCTGGCCGTTGGCGTAGCGGTCGGCGTGGGTGCGGAAGCGCGTAATCGTGATATCGGTGATCTGCATGCGTACTCCTTCGTACCGGCCCCGATTCGGGGCACGCACCTCCCCGCCGTGCCTATGCTACCGATGACACGTGGACAGTCGCTGCGATGTGCTCCACATCGCGATCCGTCCGACACGTCACAACCTTGCCAGCGAATGGCTCGACCCAGGCGGCGGTCTGCAAGCGCCCGGCCTGCGGACCCTCGTAATACCGCTTGCTGTCCTGAACGAAGTTCCAGAGCTTCCGCATTCCCGCGTGGGGATTCGACCGTCGCACGCTTGCCTTCACATGGCGCATCACGATGCGATACCGGGCAACCCGCCATGGTAGATCGAGTACCACGATGGCATCGGCGGCAACCGCCAGTGCCTCCGTCCAGCCAATGAACGTACCCTCGGCGACCCAGCGTTCCTGGATCGCGATTGCCGCGATGTCACGCAGGCGCACCTCCATCTCACGCTCGGCCCCGGCCCCGCCTTCATATCCCACCGTATCGAGCGCATGGAACGGCGCATCAAGCGCAGCGGCGAGGCGTTGCCCCAGCGTCGTCTTGCCACTTCCGGGTCCACCAAGGATGAAGACCCTGCCCCAGGAGGCGGCCATGACGTCGTCTCCCCAGGTTGCATCGCCGCCCATCGCACCTCCTCCATGCACCCCGCCGACCCGAACACGACGGCGCCAAGAACCATTCAGGTGGATGCCGTCCATCCGAAGCGATCGCAGACCTCCGCCAGCTCGGCGGCGGTGATGGCGTCCAGCGGATCGGCCGGGGAGCGCACGAACGCGGTGCGGATCACGCCCTGCCGCCGCAACGCCTCCTTGTGGATGCGATGCGCCCCACCCAACGATCCGATCGAGATGCGCAGCAGTGGCGCGATCTCGGCATCGAAGACCGCCCACGCCCCATCGACATCCCCGGCATGCCAGCGATCCCAGACCGTCACGAAGGCGCGCGCGGTGGAGGGAAAGGGCATGGTGCCGATGGAGCCCCGCCGCAGCTCCTCGATGAACTGGCCGCCGCCCGCCCCGCCGAAGACGTGCATCGTCTCGCCCACCGCCGCCACGGCCCGCCCGACCTGGACCGCAGGAGGGACGCTCTCGACCTTGGCGTAGCGCACCCGTTCGCAGGTCTCGCCGATCTCGCGGATGAGCGCGGCCCCGACCGGGGTGGCGGCGGTGTCCTGCAGCACGATGGGAATGCCGACCGCCCCGGAGATGCCGGCGAAATACTCCCGGATCTCCAATCCGGAGAACCCGGAACCCGGCGGCGAACACATCAGCCCCGCCGCGCCCAGCTCCTCCGCCCGCCGGCTGTAGTGGATCGCGAGGTCCGTCGCGGCGGCCCCGGTGTTGACGACGACGGGGAGGCGGTCCTTCGCCTGGTCGACCACGATCGCGGTCACGCGGTCGCGTTCGGCCTCGGTGAGCTTGTAGACCTCGCTGCCGAGCGCGATGCCGAGACCATGCACACCGGCATCGATGGCGTAGTCGACCTCGTTGCGGAGGCTGGCCTCGTCGATCGCGCCCTCGTCATCGAACGGGGTGACCAGGATGGGGACCACGCCGCGAAGGATCACGTCTGCCGTCGCCATGGCGCACTCCTCGCGGGAAAATCCCGCGACATGGGGTGGGAGAGATCGGTTCGGTTCGATGACGGGATTGTCGGAGCGCCCCGGAACCCTGTCAACGCCCCGTCATCCCTGGCTTACCTGCGCGAGATACCATGCCCGGTTGAGCGGGTTGTGGTCGGACCGCTCCCGTTCCGGCACCTCACCGGTCACCGGCGCCCAGGAGGCGAACGTCGTGGTCATTACGCCCTCACCGCGCGTGAGGCCAGCCAGGCGCTGCTCGAAGGCCTGCACCTCCGCCGCCGGGATCGTTCCCGTGATCCGCGCCGTTCGCCCGGATGCCCCCACTGGCTCCGTCGCCTCCGGCACCGCCCGATACGCCACCAGCACCGGCAGCACCTCGCCGACCAGCGGCTCCGGCGTCTCCAGCTCGAACCGCTGGATCGGCTCGCAGACGGTCGTCCCGGCTTGCCTGAGCGCCGCCATCAGCACCAGCGGCGTCAGTTTCCGGAAATCTCCCGCCGTCGTCACCGGCGAGGCGTAGGCCGTCTCCGTCAGGATCACGCGGATGCCCTGGACCTCCCAGCCGCGCAGTCCCTCCCGCAACGTCTCGTATACGGTCTCCTCGATCGCCACGTAGAAGGCCAGCGGCAGCGCCCCCGACGGGCGGGTGAACGTCACGCCGGTGGCGGGGTCGCCCGGCTCGACGCGGATGCCGACCGTCGCCACGAAGGGGTTGTCCGGCGCCCCGATGTACTCGATCGCGTAGCCGGTCCCGCATGGGCGTTCGGTGCAGACCACGCGCGACGGCGCGAACGTGACGTCGAGCCCGAAGTCGCTGGCGAGCGTGGCCGCCAGCACCTCCTTCTGCACCTCCCCGTAGAGGCGGACGGAGAGTTCGTGCCGCCGCTCGTCCAGGCGGAAGCCGATCAGCGGGTCGCCCTCGGCCAGCCGCTGCAACGCCGCGAAGAGCCCCGGCGAATGCGGGCCGACCACGCTCTCCATCGTCGGCCGCCGGAACCCGGCTGCACGCCGTCCGGGGTGTTCCCGCCCGATCCAGTCCCCCACGCGCGCCTCCCGCAGGCCGTGGAGACGCACGATCTCCCCGGCCGCGGCGACGTGACCCTGGCCGTCACGCAGGTACCGGTCGAGACCCGTGATCCGGGCTTCCTCGCTCGTGGTCCCCGTCTCGTCGCGCCGGCCGCAGGCCACCGTCTGGCGGAGGGCGACCCGGCCATCGAAGAGGCGGGCGAAGGCGATCTTCTCGCCGGAGGCGGTCCGCTGGACGGTGAAGACGGTCCCACTGAGCGGGGCGTCGGCGCACCCGGAGGCGGGCGGCAGCCATTGCGCGATGCCATCGAGCAGGTCGCGCACGCCCGCGCCGGTGATCGCCGCCCCCGCGAAGACGGGCACGACGACACCCGCCGCCACCTGTTTCCGCAGGTGCCAGGCGATGAGATGCGGCGAGACGTTGCCCCCGCGCGTCACCCAGGCATCGACCAGGTCGGCCCCCAGACCGTGCCGTGAGAGCGTATCGAGGACATCGGGGCAGGCGCGAATATCGGTCACGGCGCGGGGGATCGATTCGGCGGCGCGGGTGCCTGCGTGGCGGACCTCACTCATCGGCACGATGCGCAGGTCC
>JBQCJS010000303.1:0-4281 GCA_051952485.1 Thermomicrobiales bacterium
GGCCCAGTGCGACATCCAGATCGCCGTCGGCCAGACCCGGTACGCAGGCGCGGAAGGCCGCGACTCGCTCCGGGGAGATGTCCCGCTCGATGCCGGCTATGGCGTCCGAGCTTCGCCACCGTTCCATCCGGCCCGCTTCCATCCGGAGCAAGCCGGCGAGGCTGCCAAGCAGCATGAAGTGGATCTCGTAGCGCGAGGTCATGGAGGCGCCGCGCTGGAGCCGGCACCAGGTGCGCACGACGTAGTACCAGAAGTTCGGGATGAAGGCCTCCATGATGGCGCGCAGGTCCGGCGGCACGAGCGACTGGCCCACGATCGCTTCGACATGCGGGCGCAAAAGCCCCTCCTTGTCGACCAGCAGCATGGCATCGACCGAGATCGGGGCATTCGGCCAGGTGTGGAGCAGGCCCAGGTGCTCGCCATCGGCAGGATAGAGGTTCACGTCCAGGCGGATCGGGAACTCGGCCCCGTCGAAGACGCTCCACCAGCAGATGTCGATCGGCTTGTAGTGAAGCAGCACCGTCCCGAGCTGCCCCTGCCACGAAGCCCACTCCGCGACGAACGCATCGTAGTCGGCGGGCCGGATGAAGAGGGACGAATCGACGTCGGACCAGCGGTCGCCCCGGCCCTCGGAGGTGGAGCCGTAGTCGAGCAGGCCGGTCACCCGGTCATCGGCCTGCACGGCCTCCACCAGGCGCTGGCGCAGCGCATGATGGTCCTGTGGCGGTGGTGGTGGCGGTGGCAGGTCGAACGGGACAGTTCGGGGCGGCGTGGCGGCCATGAGTGCATCCTGACGGGCGAGGGTGCGGGGACGTTCGGCGCAGTATACTGGGCGCCTGCACCCGCGAGATGCATCCCTCCCGGCACGAGGTGAATGGGCCATCCCATCCTCCTCGTTCCCGAGCCGTGTCTTCCTTCCGCCGTCGATCTCACTGGAAAGCGTCATTCATGTCCGCGCGTCCGGGGTCCGAACCCGCCATCCATCCCTCCGAGTCGATCTGGGAGGGTTCCTATCTGCCGCTTTCGATCGGCTCGTTGCTCGCCGTGACCGTCGTCGCCTTCCAGGGCCTCGCAATGGCGACCGTCGCGCCGACCGTGGCCGATGCGATCGGGGGTGAGAACCTCTACGGATGGATCTTCAGCGCCTTCCTCCTGCCGCAGATCATCGGCACCGTCATCGGCGGCCAGGAAGTCGACCGGCGGTCGCCCGCCTCGATCCTGCTGGTGGCGATCCTCGTCTTCGCCGCCGGGACGCTGCTCGCCGGCGTCGCGCCATCGATCTGGGTGCTCTTCGGTGGACGGGCGTTGCAGGGACTCGGCGCCGGGGCGATGTTCTCGACCGTCTACGCGGTGATCGGGGCCGCGTATCCCGACCGCCTTCGCCCGGCGATGCTCGCCGCGATGTCGAGCGCCTGGATCATCCCGTCGCTCGTCGGGCCGGCGCTGGCGGGCTTCATCGCCGATCACATCGGCTGGCGGTGGGTCTTCTTCGGGCTGATTCCCCTGCTCGCGGTGGTCCTCGTGCTGGCGTTGCCCGTCTACCGTACGTTCGATCGTGCGCAATCGGAGGAACCGGCGAGCCGGACGCGCCTGATGCTCTCCATCGGCCTGACCCTGGGCACCGGGCTCTTCCTGGCCGGCCTTGAACTGCGCCCGTGGCCGCTCGCGGTCGCTGCCGTGGCGATCGGCCTTGTGGCGCTGATCCCGACGCTGCGCGGGCTGCTGCCGGAGGGGGTCTTCGTCGCCCGGCCGATGATGCCGGCGGCGATCCTCATCCGCGCGCTGCTGATGGGGGGATTCCTGATCGGCGAGACGTACATGATCCGGGCACTCAAGGAGTTCGGCGGGGTTTCTGCGACGACCGCCGGCGTCGTGCTCACGGCCGGATCGCTGACGTGGACGGCCGGATCGTGGATCCAGGCTCGCTGGGACCGCCGTGGCGGGACGGCCTCCCGGCCCCTGCGCGTGACGACCGGTGTCGCGATCCTGCTGGCAGGGTGCGGCGGCGTCTTCCTGACCGTCGCGATCCTCCAGGACATCTGGATCGGAGTGGCGCTGGCCGGGTGGCTGGCGGCCGGCCTGGGCATGGGGATCGCCTACACGACCTGCACGACCATCGTCTTCGCCCACGCGAAACCCGGCGAGGAGGGGCTCGCCTCGTCGTCCGTCTTGCTCGGGGACCTGTTCATGTCGTCGGTGGGCGTCGGGCTCGGGGGCGTCGCCTACGCGGTCGCGTCAGGGCGCGGGGCGTCGATGGAAACGAGTTCGGCCATCGCGATCGGGATCGGTGTCGCGATCCTCATGCTGGCGTTGCTCGCCTCCTTCCGCCTGCGGGGAGAACGGGCCGCCTTTCAGGTGTAAGAAGGGGCAATCGGCGGGGATAGACAGTCGCCGATTTCCCTCGAATGGCGGGAAGGTGTTTCGCATCTGCGCTCGGAAGGCCGTCTCGCCTCACTCCCCGTCCGAAGGAATCGTCGCGTTCACGGAGAGACGGCCCTCGCAGCGGCGGGCGGTGGCCGCCCGAGGCTGCGAGATGGATCTCGTATGGGCATGACGCATCGCATGGAATGTCCAGCGGCCACGAGGGCCGCATCTACGGGTACTCCCAGGCGGTTCTTGCCGGCATGTTGCCACGAATACCCGGGTTCGCCCCACCCGCAATGGCCCCGATCGCCTGACGCCGTGCAGATGGTTCGTCTATCCTGCGGCAACGGTGGCGACGAACCCTTCACCGGGCACGTAGTTCGGCGACTGGTGCCGGAAGTACGTGTTGTAGACCTCGCAGTAGCGGCCGCCCTTCGCCATCAGCGAGGCGTGCGTCCCTTCCTCCACGATCCGCCCGTGGTCCAGCACGATGATCCGGTCCGCATGCTCGATCGTCGACAATCGGTGGGCGATCACGATCGAGGTGCGGTCGGCCAGCACCACGTCCAGCCCCTCCTGGATCTGCGCCTCCGTCAGCGGGTCGACGCTCGCGGTCGCCTCGTCGAGGATCACGATGGACGGGTCCTGGATCAGCACCCGGGCCAGCGCCACGAGTTGCCGTTGCCCCATCGAGAGCGCCCTCCCGAACTCCCCGACATCCGTCTGCAGGCCATCCGGCAAGGCCTGGATCCAGTCGCCCTGGCCCACCGCCGAGGCCGCTGTCAGGATCTCGTCATCGGTCGCGTCCGGCTTCGGGTACCGGATGTTGTCGGCGACCGTGCCCGAGAAGAGGAACGGCGACTGCGGCACGATGCCCAGTTGCGCCCGGTACTTCGGCAGGTCGAAGGAGCGGATGTCCTTGCCGTCGATCAGCAGGGCTCCGCTCTGGAACTCGTAGAAGCGGGTGATCAGCTTGCCCAGCGTCGACTTGCCGGCGCCGGTGTGGCCGACGATCGCCAGCGTCTCCCCGGCCGGGATCGTGAGGTCGAAGTGCTCCAGGACCGGGGCGCCATCGCCGTAGGCGAAGGTGAGATCCCGGAACTCGATCTCGCCCCGGATGCGGCCCGGATCGTCGTCGGCGTGCTGCACCACCTCCGGTTCGGCATCGACCAGGGCGAAGATGCGCTCCGCCGCGCCGAGTCCCTGCTGGAACTGCGACCAGAACGAGGCGATGCTCGTCATGGGCATCCAGAAGAGCATCACGCTCTGGAAGAAGAGGAACCACTCGCCGGCCGTGATCTTGCCGTCGATCGCCTGCTGCCCGCCGAGGTAGACCAGGAGCACGGTGCCGAGGCCCGCCGCGAAGAAGAGCAGCGGGAAGATCGAGGCGAAGACGATTCCCTGCCGCAAGGTGACGTCGTAGGCCTGGCGGTTCACCGGCAGGAACTCGCTGTGGAGCGTGCCCTCCTGGCGGAAGTTCTTGGCGATCGCGATCCCGCTCATCGCCTCCTGGATGCTGGAATTCACCCGCGCGGTCGAGCGTTGCGCCTTCTGGGTCGTCTCGCGCGCGATCTTGCGGAATGCCAGCGAGAGCAGGATGAAGACCGGGGTGATCGCCACCGCGATGAACGCCAGCTGGACATTGCGGGTGAAGAGGATCACCGTGATCAGCGCCACCAGCAGGATCTGGCTCAGCAGGTTCATGGTCAGGGTGACGACGTTGGCGAAGTCATCCGTGTCCGAGGTGACGCGGCTGACGATCTTCGCGGACGGATTGTCGTCGAAGAAGGAGAGGTCGCGGTCCAGCACGGCGTCGAAGGCATCCTCGCGGAGCTTCAGCACCACGCCGCCAACCTCCTTGGCCGTCACGATCTGGCGGATGTAATTGAACACCCACGCCAGCACGCCTCCGGCCAG
>JBQCJS010000304.1:0-17076 GCA_051952485.1 Thermomicrobiales bacterium
GCCACCGCGATCCAGCGCGCCTCATCGCGCGAGAGCTTGAGCACCGATGTCACCTGTCCCATCTCCTTCCCACGGCGGCTCCGATCATGGGCGACATGGTACCCATCGGGGCGGTCGGTTTCGGTCCGCTATCCACAAAGGGACGCCCGCCTCGCGCCTACCAGGGCCGACCGAGCACCTGCCGGAATCGCAGCCCCCACACCATCAGCGCCGCCTCGATCACGACCCGGCGGGAGAGTTTCGAGCTGCCCGCCACCCGATCCGTGAAGGTGATCGGCACCTGCTCCACCCGCCCCCCCGTGGTGAGGGTGCGGAAGGTGGTCTCGATCTGGAAGCCATAACCATCGGCGTGGATGGAGGGAAGGTCGATCCGCTCCAGCGTGGCCGGTTTCCAGACCTTGAACCCGCCGGTCAGGTCGCGGATCGGCACGCCCAGGATCAGGCCGGCGTAGATGCCGCCGGCGCGGCTGATCGCCTTGCGGTGCCACGGCCAGCCATGCGTATCTCCCCCCGCGATGTAGCGGCTCCCCAGCACGAGATCGGCGTCCGTCTCGGTCGCGACGGCCACCATGCGGGCGAGGTCCGCCGGCTGGTGCGAATGATCGGCGTCCATCTGCGCGATCAGGCGCGGCTGAGCGCCCCGCGCGAGGGCCAGGCCTGCGACATAGGCCCGGCCAAGCCCCTCCTTGCCGGCGCGATGCAGGACATCGACCCGGCCGGGATGCTCCTCCGCCAGGTGCTCGGCCAGCTCACCGGTGCCATCGGGCGAGTTGTCGTCCACGACGAGCACGGCATAGCCATCGCCCAGCGCGAGGACCTCGCCGACGATCGTCCGCAGGTTGTCGATCTCGTTGTAGGTGGGAATGACGACGAGGACATCCGGGGTCGGCAGGAACTCCGGAGTTCGCACGGAAGCGGAGTTCACGAGACGGCGTCACCTCGGCCGCGTTCGAGCAGGAAGCCGACCTGGACGAGCAGCGCATCCACATCGAACGGCTTGGAGAGCAGCGCGTCGGCCTCCAGTTCCGAGGTGCGATCGCGCAGGGTGCGGCTGGCCGACATCGCGATGATCGGCAACTGGGCGGTTTCGGCCTCCTGGCGCAGGCGGGCGATGAGCGTACCGCCATCGACGCCGGGAAGCATGATGTCCATCAGGATGAGGTCCGGCTTCCAGTCGCGGGCCATCATCAGGCCCTGGGCGCCATCGCGCGCGACGGCGACGGTGTGCCCTTCGCCTTCCAGCACGACCTCGATCAGCTGGGCGACATCGGCCTGGTCTTCGACGACGAGAATGCGTGAACTCACGACGCTTGTACCCTCTTGCGATGCGCGGCTACCAGCAGGCGTCGATCCGCGGCTCCTGCCCTGCACGGACAGTATAGGCGGAACCGCTCGCAGATGCGTCACCCGGACGGTCATGTTCGGCATCCGGCGTCCCGGCGGCCTGGTGCGGACGCGAGTACTCAAGCGCGGTGCGAGCGGTGCCCACGAGGGGACGATCATTTCCAGGAGGGACGATCCTCGCACTGGTCCGACCGAATCGCCCGCCGATCCGTCCAAACCACGTTGTCGGGCGGCCCGTCGCGCTGCAGCCTTCGTGGCGGCCCGACCAAGCGGGAACAGGACAAGGAAAGCGAGACGGTTCACGGAGCATGGCGAATGCCACGTGATCCCTCGGCTCCGCTCCATCCTGCATGCCGTCTCGACTCATGTGCCGCTGCGCTCGGGATGACACGTCACGTCTGGGGTGCCGGGCGGAGATGCCCCGTCCTGTCCTGCACGCTGGCAACGGCGGCCTGCATCCACCACCACACAGTGGTTACTCGGCATGACCGGGTAGAAGGGGACGAAAGGCCCGCACCCTCACCCCATCCGGGCAGGATGCGTGTCCTCCAGGTCGGCCCCCAGGTCGGTCAGCTTCTGCACGAAGTTCGCGTAGCCCCGATCGATATGGTCGACGTTGGAGATCACCGTCTCCCCCTCCGCGACCAGTCCCGCCAGCACCAGGCTCACCCCGGCCCGGATGTCCAGCGCCGAGACCGCCGCGCCATGCAAGGTCACCGGTCCATGCACGATCGCGGTCGGGAAGAGGGGGTTCCCCTTGCCGTCCACGCGAGGCCGCTCCACCACCGCGCCCATCTTCTCCAGCTCGCTGACGTAGAGCAACCGGTTCTCGTAGACGCGCTCCTGCAGGACCGAGGTCCCGTTCGCCTGCGTCAGCAGGGGCAGCATCGTCGCCTGCTGGTCGGTCGGGAAGCCAGGGAAGGGCAGCGTCTGGATCTTCACCGGCCGGAGTTCCGGCGCGGGCTTCAGCAGCATCCGGTTCGGGGCGAACCAGATCTCGGCCCCCATCTGGCGCAGCTTCTCACTGACGGGCAGCAGGTGCGGCTCCGTGACGCCTTCCATCCGCACTTCACCACCAGTGATGACCGAGGCGATGGCGAAGGTCCCGGCCTCCAGGCGATCGGGGATGCACTGCATGGAGGTGCCATGCAGCTTGCCGACCCCCTCGATCGTGATCGTCGGCGTACCGAGGCCGGAGATGCGCGCACCCATGCGGTTCAGCAGATCACCCAGCCAGATCACCTCGGGTTCCGCGCACGCATTGGCAATGACCGTGGTTCCCTGCGCGAGCGTGGCGGCCATCATGATGTTCTCGGTGCCGGTATGCGTAGGGTAGTCGAGATAGACCATCGTGCCGGACAGGGTGACCGCGCGCGCGACGACCATCCGGCCGTCTTCGGTCACCTCCGCGCCCAATCGCCGGAATCCGTCCAGGTGGATGTCGATCGGCCGGGAGCCTATCTGGTCGCCACCCGGACCCGCGAAGGAGATCTCCCGCGCCCGCGCCAGCATCGGCCCGGCCACGACGACCGAGGCGCGGGTGGCGCTGAAATGCTCGGCGGGGGCGTCGGTCCGCACGATCCGGGCAGCCCGCACCGTCACCGATTCCTTGTCCCCGTCGATCTCGACGTCGGCGCCGAAGACCCGCAGCAGGTCGGCCATCGCGGCGACATCGGAGATCATCGGCATGTTGTCCAGCCGCACCTCATCCTCGGTGAGGAGGCAGGCCGCCATCGCCTTCAGCGCCGCGTTCTTCGCGCCCCCGATCTTGACGTCTCCGGCCAGGCGATGGCCCCCACGCACCTTCAGGACGCGCGCGGTCGCGACCTCGTTGGCCTGGATCGTCTCGGCGGTAGCGGACATGGAACCTCCTCTGGTCGTGATCGAAGGATGGGATCGGCGGCGCCCGGTGGACGGGTCGGAATGGGTCGAACGGCGGTCCACCTCGCGTCAGGTGAGTATAGGGGAGGTTCCTCGTTCCGACCGGGGCGACCACCCCCGGAACACGACCGAAGCGCCATCCCGTGATGGGATGGCGCTTCGTCTTGCCGTGCGATTGGCACCGAGGATCAGGGATTGAGCCCGGTGCGGCCCCGGCGGCGCTGGCCGATCCGCAAGCGGACGGCGGCGCGACGCAGGGCGGCTTCCGCCTCGGCGGCGGAGACGGCGTCGGTGCGATTCCGGCGCGTCTCCTCGGCCCGGAGGCGGGCGGCCTCGGCCCGCTCGATGTCGATCTCGCTCGCCCGCTCGGCGGTATCGGCGAGGATCGTCACCCGGTCGTGGCTGACCTCGACGAATCCGCCGAAGACCACGATCGATTCCTCGGCGCCGTCCTTCTTCACCCGAAGCTCGCCGTTGGTGAGCAACGAGATCAGCTGGGCGTGCCCGGGCAGGATGCCGAGCGTTCCGTCCACCCCAGGGACGACCGCCATATCGGCGTCGTCGATCTGGAAGACGATGCGCTCCCCGGTCACCACTTCAACGTGAAGCTTGGCCACGAAATGCCTCCTTGCGCCATATTGGCGCGGGAGAGAACCGGATTACCGGTTCTCGGCGGCCATCTTCTCGGCGGCCTCGACAACCTCGTCGATGCTGCCCTTGTAGCGGAACGCGCCCTCCGGCAGGTGGTCGTGCTTGCCCTCGAGGATCTCCTTGATGGAGCGCACGGTATCGGCGAGCGACACGAAGCGGCCGGGGTTGCCGGTGAACTGCTCGGCGGTGAAGTACGGCTGCGACATGAACAGCTCGATGCGCCGCGCGCGGTCGACGATCTGCTTGTCCTCGTCGGAAAGCTCTTCCACGCCAAGGATGGCGATGATGTCCTGCAGGTCGCGGTAGCGCTGGAGCACCTGCTGCACACCACGGGCGACGTTGTAGTGCTCCTCACCCACGATCAGCGGATCGAGGATGCGGGAGGTGGACGCCAGCGGGTCCACGGCCGGGAAGAGACCGCGCTCGGCGATCGACCGCTCGAGCGAGATCGTCGCGTCGAGGTGGGCGAACACGGAACTCGGGGCCGGGTCGGTGTAGTCGTCCGCCGGCACGTAGACGGCCTGGACGGAGGTGATGGAGCCGGTCTTGGTCGAGGTGATGCGCTCCTGGAGCTGCCCCATCTCGTTGGCCAGGGTCGGCTGGTAGCCCACGGCGCTCGGCATGCGGCCGAGAAGCGCGGAGACCTCGGAACCCGCCTGCACGAAGCGGAAGATGTTGTCGATGAAGACGAGGACGTCGCGCCCTTCGTCGCGGAAGTACTCCGCCATCGTGAGGCCGGTCAGGGAGACGCGAAGGCGGGCTCCCGGCGGCTCGTTCATCTGGCCGAAGACGAGGGCGGTCTGGGCGCGCACGCCCGATTCCTCGAGCTCGCCCCAGAGCGCGGTGCCCTCGCGGGTGCGCTCACCGACGCCGCAGAACACGGAGTAGCCACCGAACTCGGCCGCGATGTTGCGGATCAACTCGGTGATGATGACGGTCTTGCCGACGCCGGCGCCGCCGAAGACGCCGATCTTGCCACCGCGGGTGAACGGGGCAATGAGGTCGATGACCTTCGAGCCCGTCTCCAGCACCTCGACCTTGGTCGACTGCTCGGCGAAGGCCGGGGCGTCGCGGTGGATCGGGCGGAACTCGGTGGCCTGGATCGGCCCCTGCTCGTCGATTGCCTCACCGGTCACGTTGAAGATGCGGCCCAGCGTGCCCGGGCCAACCGGCACCGCGATCGCCTTGCCGGTGTCCACGGCATCCTGGCCGCGGCGCAGGCCGTCGGTGGTGCTCATGGCGACGGCGCGGACGCGGTCGTTGCCGAGGTGGATCTGCACCTCGAGGACGAGCGTGGTGCCATCCGGCAGCGTCGTCTCGACGGCGTTGTAGATCTCCGGAAGCTGGTCCGGCGGGAACTCGATATCGACGACGACGCCGGTGACCTGAACGATCTTCCCGGTGGCGCCGCCCGTCTTGGTTTCGGGAGCAACTGCGGCTGCAGCCATGGTGCGTGCCTCGCTTCGTAAAAGGGTCTTGTTCAGGTCACCGGCGACGGTCGCCGGTGACAGGGCTCATGCGATGCCGGGTGCGGTCGCTACTCGACGCGGAAGGCGTTGGCGCCCGCCGCGATCTCGGCGACTTCGTTGGTGATCTGCGCCTGGCGCGCCTTGTTCAACGCGAGCTGGAGATCGGACGTGAGCTCCTTCGCGTTGTCGGTCGCGTTGCGCATCGCCACCATCTGCGCCGAATAGAACGAGGCCACGTTGTCGAGCACCGTCTGGTAGACGAGGCCTTCGACGTAGCGCGGAAGGATGCCGTTCAGCACCTCCTCCGGGCTCGGCTCGAAGATGTAGTCCTCGGTCGTGCCGCTGCGCTCGGGCCGCACGATGGGCAGCAACTGGATCTGCTCCGGGCGCTGCACCAGCGTGTTGATGAACTTCGAATAGATCAGGTGCACCGCGTCGACGTTCCCCTTCAGGAACTCGTCGATCGCGATCTGCGTCGCCGGGCGGATGTCATCGAGTCCCGGCGCATCGCCGAGGCCCTGGAACTCCGCCACCACATTCTGCCGGGTGCGGGCGCAGAACTGGATGCCCTTCTTCCCGATCGCGATCACCTCGACATTCACGCCCGCGGCCTTCTGCTCGCGCAGGTAGACCGTGGCGCGCCGGATGATGTTCGCCGTCAGCGCGCCGGACAGCCCCCGGTCCGGCGTCACGAGGATCAGGGCCGTCGACCTGATCTCGTTCCGGGCCTGGAGCAGCGGAAACGCCTTGAGCTGCTCCGGATCGCTCTGCGACGCCGCCAGGTCGCCGAGCACCTGGCTCAGGCGCTCGTAGTACGGCCGGCTGCGGGTCACACGCTCCTGGGCGCGGCGCATCTTGGATGCGGCCACCATCTCCAGGGCGCGCGTGATCTGCGACATGTTCTTGACGCTGCGAATGCGGCGACGAATCTCACGTGGGCTTGGCATGTCGCCTCATCCTCTCGTGTCAGTCGGCCGCGGTCGCGGTGGAAGCGCCGCCATTGCCATAGTTGTTGGTCGCCTTGAAGTCCCGGGTGGCCTTGGTGAGATCGGCCACGATCTCGTCGGTCAGGGCCTTCTCGGTCTTGATCCGCTCCAGGAGGTCGGCGTGCGACGTGGTCAGGTACTCCAGGTAGCCGGCCTCGAAGGCGCGGATCTGGTCCACGGGCACATCGTCCAGCTGGCCCGCCGAACCGGCCCACAGGATCGCCACCTGCTGCTCGACGGGCAGCGGGTTGTACTGCGGCTGCTTCAGGACCTCGGTCATGCGCTGGCCGCGCTCGATCTGGCGGCGCGTGGACGGGTCGAGGTCACTGGTGCCGAACTGCGCGAAGGCCGCCAGCGAGCGGTAGTTCGCCATGTCGAGGCGGAGGCTACCGGCCACCGAGCGCATGGCCTTGATCTGGGCGGAACCACCGACGCGAGACACCGAGAGACCGGTGTTGATCGCCGGGCGGATACCGCCGTAGAAGAGGTCGGTCTCCAGGAAGATCTGGCCGTCGGTGATGGAGATCACGTTCGTCGGGATGTAGGCCGAGATGTCACCGGCCTGCGTCTCGATGATCGGCAGCGAGGTCAGCGAGCCGCCACCCAGCGCATCGCTCAGGCGCGCGGAGCGCTCGAGCAGGCGGGAGTGGAGGTAGAAGACATCGCCCGGATAGGCCTCGCGGCCCGGCGGACGGCGCACCAGCAGCGACACCTGGCGATAGGCCTGCGCCTGCTTGGTCAGGTCGTCGTAGATGATGAGCGCATCGCGGCCGCTCTCCATGAACTCCTCGCCCATCGCGGTGCCGGAGAACGGCGCGATGTACTGGAGCGCCGCGGGATCGGACGCGGAGGCGACGACGACGATGGTGTGCTTCATCGCGTCGTGCTCTTCGAGGATGCGGACGATCTGCGCGACCTGGGCGCGCTTCTGTCCGACGGCGACATAGATGCAGAGCACCCCGCTGTCGCGCTGGTTGATGATCGAGTCGATGCCGATCGTGGACTTGCCGGTCTGGCGGTCCCCGAGGATGAGCTGGCGCTGGCCACGACCGATGGCGGTCATGGCGTCGATCGCCTTGATGCCGGTCTGGAGGGCGGTCTTCACGTCCTGGCGCTGGATGACGCCCGGCGCGATCCGCTCGATGTCCCGGACCTTGTCCGTGACGATCGGGCCCTTGCCGTCGATCGGCTGCCCGAGGGCGTCCACTACGCGGCCCAGGAGGGCATCGCCCACCGGAACCGACGCGATGCGGCCCGTCGTGCGTACCTCGTCGCCCTCTTCGATGGTGGTGTAGTCACCGAAGACGATGACGGCCACCGTGTCCTCGCCGAGGTTGAGGGCGAGTCCCTGGGTGCCGCTCTTGGTGAACTCGACGAGCTCACTGGCCATCACCTGGGTGAGGCCGTAAACCGTCGCGACGCCGTCACCGATCCCGATGACGGTGCCCACGTTCGTAATGGTTGCCTGATCTGAGAATCCCTGGATCTGCTGCTTGAGCAGATCACTGATCTCGGTCGCGCGTACCGCCATGATCGCTCCGTTCTTCCGCGGCGTCGGTGCCGCGCCGCGCGGTCCTGCTCGTTACCGTGGAATGGTGATGGATTGCCGTTTGTCGTCCCGACCCGGTTGTGGTCCATGCTGTCGCCGTGCGGAAGGCCGGGACGACCTCCTGGCTCCGCACCAAGCTGCGGTTCCGGTGCGGTTGGCCCGCGCGGCCGGAACGCCTGCCTTGCGGGCAGGGTTCAGGCAGCGACAAGCCGTGCCCGCAGGTTCCGCAGTTGGTTGATGACGCTCCCGTCGATCAGCTGATCGCCGATGCGCGCCACAATTCCTCCGATGATCTCGGGATCGACGGACATGCGCAGTTGCACATCCTTGCCGAGCATCTGCTTGAGCTGCCGGCTGACGAGCGCCTGCGCCTGGTCGTCCAGGGGCTCGGCGGTGGTGATATCCACCCGCGCGATCCCCTGCGATGCGAGCCAGGCCTCGTCCACGAGCGCGGCGATATCCGGCAGGATGCTCACCTTGCGCCGCTCGACGAGCATCGTCACCAGGTTCAGGGCTTCCTGATCGAGATCGGGGAGCACCTTCGTGACGACGGAGAGCTTCTCGCTATTGCTGATGTTTGGATTGGCGAAGAATCCGCTCGCATCGGGGCTCGTCACCAGGTCGGCAAGGCCGCCCAGGTCACGCTGCCAACGCGCGAAGGTGCCTTCGCTTGTTGCCAGCTCGATGACCGCCTGTGCGTAGCGTATCGCCGAACCGCTCGCCATCGCTCGTTCCCTCGTCTCTCACTGTTCAGTACGCAGGAGGCAAAAGGCAGCTGGCCGGGTGTCGCCTCGTCCCTCCTGCCTTCTGCTTACCTCGCTAGATCTGGGACACGCGGGATGCGTCGGCCAGGGTCTGCTCGATCAACTGGGCTTGCGCCGCGGGATCGAGTTCCTTGCGCACGATCTTGCCGGCTGCGAGCACGGCCAGGTCGCCGACTTCCTTGCGAAGCGCGATCCGCGCCTCGTCGGTCTGCTGGCGCAACGTGTCTTCCGCCCGCTTGAGGTATTCCTCCTGCTGGACAGCGGCTTCCTCGCGCGCCTTCGCGATCATCTGCTCACCGGTCTGCCGGGCCGAGGCCACGATTTCCTGGGCCTCCCGACGCGCCTGGAGCAGCGCATCCTCGTTGCGTGCCTGCGTTTCCTTGAGCTCCGCCTGCATCCGCTCGGCAGAGGCCATGCTCTCCCGAATCCGCTCCGCCCGCTGATCGAGCACCCGCACGATGGGGCCGACCGCAAAGCGCCAGAGCAGATAGATGAAGACGAGGAAGGCGACCAGCTGAACGGCAAGCTGCCATCCATTGATACCCAACTTGTCCATGGTCGCTCTACCCTCCGTTCACACCCGTCATCGTCGCCGGTGTCCCGGGCCATGCCAGCCCGTCCACCGCGTCCGGGGCCGGCGCCCGACGCCACAGGGGCGCCGGGCTGACCAGCCAGCAGGACTCTCCTAGACGAAGGCGATGATGATGGCGATAACGAAGGCGTAGATCGCGACGGCCTCGGCGAGCGCCGCACCGATGATCATGGTCGTGCGGATTTCGCCGGACGCTTCAGGATTGCGTCCGATCGCCTCCACGGCGCCGCGCACGGCCAAACCGATGCCCAGGCCCGGGCCGAGACCGCCGAGTCCGATGGCGATCGCCGCGCCGATATAACGAGCCGCAGCAACGTCTGTAAGTCCGTCCAACATCCGAGATGCTCCTCCTGCTGGCGCCAGCCCGCTGTGTCGTCACACGAGACGGCCCCATTGCCGTGGTTCAAGACGACGCTCGCCGTCTCGCTTACTGATACGAACACGAAGTTGATGGTTTCGAGACCCATCGGTACGTCGTGCGGCGAACCGATGGGATGTCTCGCAAGGGAATCAGTCGCCCGCGCCGGAGGCCGCGACCTTCGGATGGTCCGAGGCGCCCTCGTGCGCATGGGTTTCGTCGTGGTCCGCGTGCTCGTCGCCGTGGGCGTCGGCTGCGGCCAGGGTGATGTAGATGACAGTCAGAAGTGCGAAGACGAGCGCCTGGATCGTCCCGAACATCACTTCGAGGAAGAGGAAGATCACCGGGAAGAGGAAGGGCAGGACCGCGATCTTGATGGCCGCGGCCATCGCGTACATCACGCCCAGGAGCACCTCACCCGCGAACACGTTTCCGAAGAGACGGGCAGAGAGCGAGAGGATGCGGGAGAACTCGGAAATGACTTCGATCGGGAAGATGAAGGGCGGGTCCGCCATGTGCTTGAGGCGACCACCGATCCCATGCGCCCGGATGCCGTAGATCTGCACCATCGTGAAGGTGAGCAGCGACAGCGCCAGGGTCATGTTCAGGTCGGCGGTCGGGGCGCGGAAGAAGGGGACCAGCACCTTGTGCGTCTCCTCGTGCTCCCCGGTCGCCGCCTCGGCGTGCTCGTCGCTGCCGGTCCCGGTCGTCCCCTCATGGTCGGAGCCCGAGGTCGTGGCGGCAACGGCCGTCCCCTCGGCAACCACTTGGTCCGTGGCCGCCGGGCTGGCGACAACGGTCACCTCGGCGTGCTCCTCGGCCTCCTCGTGATAGACGCCGATGGTGCCCATGCCGGGCAGGAGGCCGGAGAAGTTGGAGAACAGGATGAAGATGAAGATGCCGGAGATGAGCGGAAGCACGGTGCGACCGAACTTGCGGCCGGCGGACCCTTCCACGAGCCCCATGATGAACTCGACGATCATCTCGATCACGCCCTGGCCGCGGCTGGGGACAGCCTGCGCCTTGCGGGCGATGAACGAGAAGACGAGCAGCACCACGATCATGACGATGAACATCGTCAGCATCGAATTGGTGACGGGAATCGGGCCGATGTGAAAGAGCGTTTCCGCTGCCAGCGAAATATGCAGTTCCATGTGTCCGGCGCTACTCCTCACCCTCGGCGTCGCGAGTCTCGTCTCTTCGGGAACACCCGTGGTTCCCGCCATGTCGATGCGCGCATCGGCCTGCCTGGGCAGAAACCCGATGCATCCTGGTCACGTCAACGGCTCTTTGGGAGGTTTCCGGGAGGGAATGCGGTGCCCGATCGCCCGAGAAAGTGGTCCAGCCGACCCCTTCTTCGTTCCGAGTTGCGTCAGCTCGTAGAGCTGATACCCGGCTGCGACCAGTCCGATTGCCACCCCGGCGAGCAGGAAGATGGGCGCCGTTCCCAGGAATCGATCCAGGAAGATGCCGCCCACAATAAAAACGACCAGCGATACAACGATCGAGCATCCCAGACCGGACGCGATTCCCATCGTGCCGAGTTCCTTGGTGTCGATCGGTGATTCCGGTCGCTCCGAGGTCACACCCCACCCCTGCTGTCAGCCCGATGGTAGCATACGCCGTCGTATCCCCACCAGACATCCGTGCCCGCAGTATAGCAGAGCTTGTGACCAAAATCACAAGCTCCCGTGAACCCGGCACAATCCATACGCGGGATTATGGCACTCATGCCCGATTGCGGCCAGCGTGCGGGCGCCACACCGGCTAGACGTGCCCCAGCACGAAGCCGTCGCGATACGGGTCCGCCGGATCGAAGAGCAGCTGGCTCATCCCCACCAGCGATCCGCGCCCCGCGATCTCCACGATGACCGACGGCAGATCGCCGACCGTCTCCGACATCACGATGCGCCCGGAGAAGGTGGAGCCGATGATGCTCTCGTTGAAGAAGGTGTCCCCGATGCCCATCTGGCCATCGTTCGCCAGGCAGGCGAGCTGCGCGGCGGTGCCGGTGCCGCACGGCGAGCGGTCGATGATGCCCCCGGCATAGACCGTCGCCGAACGCACGCTGTACTCGTCCTCCGGCGAGGGCTCCACGATGATCGTCCCGTAGAGGCCAGCCAGCGCCTCGTCGACGGGATGGACGATATCGACCGCGTTCGACACCAGCTGGCGGATCGCCACCCCGGCGTCGGAGATCGCCTCCGCGTTCGCCGTCGAGATCGAGAGGCCGAGCGCCTCCGCCTTCACGATGGCGTACCACGCCCCGCCGAATGCCACGTCCACGGGGATGGTCTGGCCCCGGTAGTCGATTTCGAGGTCCTTCAGCATCCGGAACGACGGGATGTTGCGGAATCGCACATCCAGCACGCGGCCCTCGTCCACACTGGCGCGGGCCTGCACGTTGCCGACGATCGTCTCGTAGCGGATGCGGACTTCCGGACCATCGGCGGGCACCGTGCCCGTCTCGATCAGCGCGGTCGTCAGCGCGATCAGGCCGTGACCGCTCAAGGTGCCGTATCCGCCCGCCGTCATGAAGATGACGCCGTAATCCGCTTCCGGGTCCACCGGTCGCAGGAGCAGTGCTCCTGTCAGCGAAGCGTGACCGCGCGGCTCCAGGAGCAGCTTGCGCCGCAGGTGATCGTGATTGGTTCGCAGGTCGTTCAGCCGATCGCGCATGGTGTTTCCACGCAGCCGTGGCAGGCCATGCGTGAGGATGCGGAGGTGCTGGCCACCCGCATGGGCGTCGATCGTGGTCAGAACGGGGTCAGAACGCATGTGTCCCCCCTCGGAATGCATGCAGCAGGAGTCGTGGAAACCGCAACCACCTGCGGTGATGCAGCACGGTAGCGGGGGCGCGGCGCGGTCCAGTCTCCCGGCGCCTGGCCCCCTGCGCGCGGATGGCGCGGTGGGGTGCGCCCCATCCCGGGCGCGTCCGGCGGTAGGATACCGCGCGTTTCGCCGGATCACCGCCAACGCTGGCCGTTCACCCCTGTCAGGGCAAGCCTCACCACCAGCCGTACGGGACGTTCCGGTAGGGGTCCAGTTCGGGATAGAACCCGCTCTCGATCAGCGCCTCCACGCGCAGGAAGAAGGCGTCCAGTTCCTCCGCGGCCAGGAGGTCGCGGAACTCCGCGCGGATGGCGTCCGCGTCCTCGCCCAGCGCCACCAGATCCTGCAGCAGGACCGGATCGATCGGGGTGTCGTTGTACTGCCAGAGCACGGTGCGCAACTTCGGCTCCACATTGAACGTCAGGCCATGATCGATCCCCCAGAGTCGCCCCGAGGTGCTGATGAGGCAGTGCGCCAGCTTGCGACCGGCATTGTTGGTGATGTGGTCGAAGAGCGCCATGCGCTCGATCTCCAGGCGGCGCTGCCCCCAGAAGCGGTGATCGTCCTCGTGGTCCGGATGGGGCTCGATGTAGAGCTGCACGCTTCCTTCGCCGTGCGGTCCCTCCCGCAGCACCGTCGGTGGCACCAGGTCCCAGCCCAGGCGTCGGCTGAGCAGGTAGGACGCCCGTTCGCGATGGCTCAATGTCCCGACGGGAAAGTCCCACAGGGGGCGCTCGCCCCGCCGGGGCTTGTAGATCGCCAGGTGGCCTCGCGCGTCGTCCTCGTCCGGTTCCAGCGCGACGGCGAAGGTGTAGTTCGATCCCCAGGGCACGAGCGAGGCCGCCGTGATCTCGGCCTCCGCGAGCAATTGGAGGGCCGCTTCCTCGGGCAGGTCGGCCTGGCCGAGGGGTTCGCCGCCCTCATCGTCCTGTAGGCGCAGGTGCAGGTCTGGCATGGTGGGATTCCCGGATCGCTGAGCATGGAGTCGGTGCCGCGCTGCACGACGACCGCGCCGATGCGGCGGCCGTCTCGCCGTCGATTGTACCGGCAGGACGAATGCCAGCGCGGAGCGCTCGATCTCCCCTGTCGCGCGATCCGGAATCGCCGGGTACAATCGCGGCAATTCTGGCAACCCCGTCCGGCGGCGGCCCGGACGATACCCCGAGACGACCCACGCGAAGGAGCGTTCGAGTCCATGAAGATCGTGCGATATGCGGATGCGGCGACGGGCGACCTGGCCTACGGCATCGTCGACGGCGAGACCGTCTACGCGGCCAGCGGCGACCTCTTCGGCGGGCTGGAGCAGGGCGCCGAGGTCAGCTCCCTGGCGGACCTCAAGGTGGTCACCCCGCTCGATCCGGGCAAGGTGGTCTGCATCGGCATGAACTACCTGAAGCATGTCACCGAGATCGATCCGACCCGCAAGGTGCCGACCGAGCCCGTCATCTTCATGAAGCCGACCTCGGCCATCATCGCGCCCGGCGAGACGATCGAGATCGCGAACCCGCAGAACAACACCGACTACGAAGCCGAACTCGTCGTCGTCATCGGCAAGACCGCCCGCCGCGTTTCCGAGGCCGATGCGCTCGACTACGTCCTCGGCTACACCGCCGGCAACGATGTCTCCGACCGCGTCCTCCAGGCCAAGGATGGCCAGTGGATTCGCGCCAAGGGCTTCGACACCTATCTCCCGCTCGGCCCCAGCATCGTCACCGACCTCGATCCGGCCAATACGAAGGTCGAATCCCGCGTCAACGGCGAGACGCGCCAGTCGGACAACACCGACGGCCTGATCTTCAACGTGCCCTTCCTCATCAGCTTCCTCAGCGACGTGATGACCCTCGATCCGGGCGACATCATCATGACCGGCACCCCGTTCGGGGTCGGGCCGCTCAAGGCGGGCGATGTGGTCGAGGTCGAGGTCGGCTCGATCGGTGTCCTCTCGAACCCGGTGGTGAACCGCGCCTGATTCCCCGGAATCGCACGTCACCACACCCAACCTACCCACGGCGTATCCCCCGCCCGGCCCCTGCATTTCCCCAGGGAGCCGGGCGGGTCTCCGTGTATGCTAGGCGTCAGACACGCGGGCACCATGGATGCCCACTCCCCTCCCGCGGCGCACCAGAGAGAGATTCGCCATGAATGTCACGATGTTTGGAACCGGATACGTTGGCCTCGTCACCGGCGCCTGCTTCGCCGAGAGCGGCAACGATGTCATCTGCGTGGACATCGACGAGACCAAGATCGACGCCCTTCGCCGCGGCGAGATCCCCATCTACGAACCCGGCCTCGCCGAGATCGTCCGCCAGAACGTCGCCGCCGGCCGCCTCTCCTTCACCACCGACCCGAAGGCCGGGATCGCACCCGCCGAGGTCATCTTCATCGCGGTCGGCACCCCCTCCCTGCCCGATGGTTCCTCCGACCTCCAGTACGTGCGCAACGTCGCGACCACCATCGGCCAGCACCTCACCCACGAAACGGTGATCGTCAACAAGTCGACCGTGCCGATCGGCACCGCCGACATGGTCACCACCATCATCCAGGAGCAGCTGGATGCGCGGGGCGTGGAGGTCGCCTTCGATGTCGTCTCCAACCCGGAGTTCCTGAAGGAAGGCGCCGCCATCGACGACTTCCTGCGCCCGGACCGCATCGTCGTCGGCACGAGCAACCCGCGCAGCCTCGACGTCATGCAGCAGCTCTACGCGCCGTTCAACCGCAATCACAACCGCTTCCTGGCGATGGACGTGCGCTCCGCCGAACTGACCAAGTACGCCGCGAACGCGATGCTGGCGGCCAAGATCTCCTTCATGAACGAGATCGCCAATATCGCCGAGCGCGTCGGCGCGAACATCGAGAATGTCCGCATCGGCATCGGCTCCGACTCCCGCATCGGCTACAACTTCATCTATGCGGGCGCCGGCTACGGCGGCTCCTGCTTCCCGAAGGATGTGCGGGCGCTCGCCCACACCGCCTGGGAGAACGGGTACGACGCCGAACTGATCCAGGCGATCGAATCCGTCAACCAGCGCCAGAAGCGCGTGCTGCTGGAGAAGGTCCTGGAACGGTTCGGGGGCGATGTCGAGGGCCGGACCTTCGCCATCTGGGGGCTCGCTTTCAAGCCGAAGACGGACGACATGCGCGATGCCCCCAGCCGGGCCATCATCGAGGGCCTCTGGGAGCATGGCGCCAAGGTGCAGGCCTACGATCCGGAGGCGATGGAGAGCGCGGAGCGCATCTACGGCGAGCGCCCGGACTTCATCCTCGCTGCCGAGCGTGACGAGACGCTGCTGGGCGCCGATGCGCTGATCATCTGCACGGAATGGCGGCAGTTCCGCAGCCCGGACTTCGCGGAACTCCGCTCCGCCCTGAAGCAGCCCCTGATCTTCGACGGCCGCAACATGTACGATCCGGACCGCATGGAGCGCGAGGGCATCGAATACATCGGCATCGGCCTCGGCGACCGGGCCACGGCCCTGGCCCCCGCGTCCAACCCGGCACCTGCCGCCGCCGATTGATGCCGGTGCGCCGGATCGAGCGTGCCGGTCCGACATGCAGCCGGACCCTGACAGGAAACGGTGTCGCGAATGCGACACCGTTTCCTGTCAGGTCGATCCTCGTCACGGCAACCGCAACGTCGACCCCTCCCACCTGCCAGCCATGATCGCGGCAGGGCGAAGTGCCGACACCTGCGGAAGTTCACGTCAATGCGGGATCACGCCCCGACGTAGGCCGCCAGGTGTTGCCCTGTCAGGGTCGATCGCGCGGCGACAAGGTCGCTGGGCGTCCCCTCGAACACGATGCAGCCACCATCGTGCCCCGCACCCGGCCCGAGGTCGATGATCCAGTCCGCATGGGCCATCACCGCCTGGTGATGCTCGATCACGATCACCGACTTCCCGGCGTCCACCAGCCGGTCGAGCAGGCCCAGCAGCTGTTCCACGTCGGCCAGGTGCAGGCCAGTCGTCGGCTCGTCCAGGATGTAGATCCCGCCCTTGTCCCCCATGTGTGTCGCCAGCTTCAGGCGCTGGCGCTCGCCACCGGAGAGCGTCGTCAACGGCTGTCCGAGCGTGAGATACCCCAGCCCGACATCGGCCATCCGCGTCAGGATCGCGTGCGCCGCCGGCGTCCTGGCCGGACCGTCCGCGAAGTAGGCCACGGCCTCGTCGACAGGCATCGCGAGCACATCCGCGATGTTCCGGTCACCCAGCAGGTACGTCAGCACCTCCGCCTGGAAGCGCTTGCCGCCGCACTCCTCGCAGGTCGTCGCGACACTCGCCATCGGACCGAGATCGGTATAGATCACCCCCGCCCCGTTGCAGGTCGGGCAGGCTCCTTCGGAATTGGCGCTGAACAACGCCGGTTTCACCCCGTTCGCCTTCGCGAACGCCTTACGGATGGGATCGAGCAGGCCGGTGTACGTGGCCGGGTTGCTCCGGCGCGATCCCCGGATCGGCGCCTGGTCGACCGACACCACCCCCGCAGCGGCCGGGATCGACCCATGGATGAGCGAGCTCTTGCCCGACCCCGCCACCCCGGTCACGACGCAGAGCACCCCCAGCGGGATGTCCACGTCGACATCCTGCAGGTTGTTGGCGTTGGCTCCGCGAATCTCCAGCGTGCCCGATGCCGTGCGCACCGTCTCCTTCAGCC
>JBQCJS010000305.1:0-3290 GCA_051952485.1 Thermomicrobiales bacterium
CGCGGCTGGCTGGAACGCGCGCTCGGCCTCACGGCTCCACTGCCCTCGGTCGGCTATCACCTCGTGCGCCCGACGGATGATGCGGGCCTGCTCCTGCGGCTCTGGGCGCTTGGCTGCCTCGGTGGCATCGCGATGGGCGGCGACTGGTGGCCGCACTACCTGATCCAGATCGCCGCCCCCGCCGCGATCTGGATCGCGACCATCGGCGACGCGGTCGTCCGCGACCTCCCGGGCCGTCGCGCCCGGATCGCGCTCACCGTCGCCATCGTGCTGCTCCTCGCCTCGCCGTTCGCCCTGCTGGTGCGCGGTTCTGTGAACGCCATGACGGAGACGATCTATGGCCACCCCGGCTATCTCGCCCAGTCCGATGTCGCCGCCTACATCCGTGAACACACCACCCGGGACGACACCATCTACGTCGCATTCGACCAGGCCGGTATCTACTACCTGGCGGATCGCCGTCCGGCCTACCGCCACCTCTACGACCAGGAACTGCGCGGGATCCCGACCTCCTACGGGGACCTGATCTCCCTGATCCAGGGACCAGACCGTCCGCTGTACATCATCGGCACGCTCCACCCGGGACCGTTCCCGGACGACAGCCGGCTGTTCTGGCAGGAGGTCGGCAAGTACTACACGCTCGAAACGACGATCGACGGCGTGCCCATCTACCGCGCGCTTCCCGACAACGGGACCTGACGTCCTGCCGCCCTATAGCGCGGGCGATCCGTCGGGCGGCAGCCCGGCGTCCCGCAGTGCCCGCTGGAGATTGACCCCGGTCGAGATGAGCCCGATGTGGCTGAATGCCTGCGGGAAGTTGCCCAGGAACGCCCCGGAGTCCGGATCGATCTCCTCCGGCAACAGGCCGAGGTCGTTCACACGGGCGCAGAGGCGGTCGTACCGCGCCAGTGCCTCGTTCAGCCGGCCCTGCAGGATCAGGTTGTCCACCAGCCAGAAGCTGCACAGGAGGAAGGCGCCCTCCTCGCCGCTCAGCCCATCCGGCGAGCGTTCCGGCAGGTAGCGATAGATGAGGTCGTCTCCCGCCCCCAGTTCCCGCTGCACCGCCTCCACCGTGGCGACCATCTTCGGATCGGTCGCCGGGATCACCCGCCGGATGCCGAGCGCCAGCACCGCCGCATCGAGATGCCCGTCGTCCATCCCCTGCGAGATGAACCCCTCCGCCTCGTTCCATCCGCGCGTCAGGATCGCTTCCTGGATCGCGCGGGCGGTCGCCTCCCAGCGATCGACATCGCCCGGCAGGCCGAGCCGTCGGGCCATCTGCGCCCCCCGGTCCAGCGCCACCTGGCACATTGCCGCCGAATAGGTCTGGACGAATCCGGGCCGCCGCACCTCCCAAATGCCGGCATCGGGCGTGTCCCACACCTCGGCTGCCCGGTCCACCAGGCTGCGGAGCTGCTCCCAGAGATCGCCCTGCATGATCCCGCCATGGTTCGACCACTGGAACGCGCAGTCGAGGATCTCGCCATAGACATCGTGCTGGACCTGATCGTACGCGCCGTTGCCCCAGCGCACGGGTCGCGAGTTCCGGTACCCCGAAAGCTCCGGGTCCAGCCGCTCGGGGATGTCCGGGTCGCCATCCAGGGTGTACATCACGTTCACCCGCTTCTCGCGGAAGTTGTGCAGCACCCAGGAGAGATACTGCCAGGCCTCGTTCTCCATCCCGATCCGGCGAAGAACGTAGACCGTATAGGCGGCGTCCCGCACCCAGACATAGCGATAGTCCCAGTTGCGCTCGCCGCCGATCTCCTCCGGTAACGAGGTCGTCGGCGCGGCGACCATCGCCCCGTTGGGGAGGTAATCCAGCAGCTTCAACGTGATCGCGGAGCGGCGGACAAGCTGGCGCTGCGGCCCCTGATACCGGAAGTCCCGCAGCCAGTCGAGCCAGCCCTCGAGCGTGTTCACGATCGCCGCGACGGGCGACTCCACCGACGAAGCGCCCGTACCACCGTTCCAGCGCAGGCAGAAGGAGACCGATTGCCCCGATTCGAGCGTCCAGGCGCCCGACGCGCCTTCCATCGACCGCGAACACTCGAGCACGAGATCGACATCGGGGTATCGCGGCAACTCCAGGCGAACCCCTTTCGGATGCGGCGAGGGCGTCACGCCCCCACGCACCGTGATCGCCGCGCGGACCGTCAACGCCCCCTCCACGACCTCCACGCACCGCAGCAATTCGCCCGTATCGACCGACCATTCGCCCCGCAGGTCCGCGCCGGTGCGGAAGGGCATGAGGTCGGTGATGCGGAGCAGACCGCCGGGAACCCGCAGCTCGGTGATCAGGACGGCGGATTCCCCCAGGTAGCGGTGGTGCGCCTCCAGGATCTCGCCCGCCTCGATGGTGAACTGGCCGCCGATCTCCGCATCGAGGATCGAGGAAAAGACGGGAACGGAATCGAAGCGGGGGATGCAGAGCCAGGGAATCGATCCATCGCGGCCGACCAGGGCGGCCGTGGTGCCATTCCCGATCAGCCCGTGGTCCCGGATCGGCAGGTAGCCATCGGTGCGCTCGATCGGCCGGAAGAACCGGGGCTGGTCGATCTCGGGAACCGCGGGTGGAGGGGATTGGTGCTCGGTGCTCACAGGCAGGCTACTCGATTCGTGGAACCATCGCCGCTACAGGCGCCAGGATGGCGTTTCGTCGGCCAGGTGGCTGCCCGACTCGTCGACCGCGCCCGGACTCGTCATCCGCTCGTGAAGCAGGAAGCCTGCCCTGCCGATGGCATGGGAGGCAACGGGTGTGGTGACGAGCAGGATGAGGCAGAGCAGGACGGTGCGGGCCGTCACCGTGCCCTGGTGCAGGACGTTGGCCGAGATCGCCAGCACCATCACCCCGAGGAAGACGGCCTTGCTGGCGGCATGCAGCCGCATGTAGAGGTCCGGCATGCGCATCATGCCGAGCACCCCGAGCGTCATCACGGCGACGCCGAGGATGACGAGGAAGTCGAAGAGGAAATCGGTCATGGTCGCCTCCGTTCCGGGTGCATGCACGTTGCGGCGGTCAGCTGGCGAAGCCATCGCCGCGACGCCCTAGAAGATGCGCCGCTCGCTGTGATACCGCGCCGCCGCGACGGTCGAAACGAACGAGAGCAGCGCCAGCATGATCGCCGCGTCGATGTAGTAGCCCTTCCCCGTGGTGGTGGAATAGAGCACCATCAGCGCGATCAGCACCAGCGTCAGCGTGTCCAGCGCCAGGATGCGCCCGAGGGTCGATTTCGCGCGGACCGCCTGCACGATACAGAGGCAGAGCAGGCCCACCATCCAGACCATCG
>JBQCJS010000306.1:0-6314 GCA_051952485.1 Thermomicrobiales bacterium
GATGCCGGGCAGGAAGCCGCCGCCGAGCCGGTCCCCGGTCCGCTCACCGACCGGCTCGCCGCGAAGGCCCGCCAGCACGGGATCTACCTCCATGCCGGGAGCATCCTGGAGCGGGCGGAGGGGGAACCGCGCCTCTTCAACACCTCGGTCGTCTTAGATCCGGCGGGCGACCTCATCGCCACCTATCGCAAGATCCACCTGTTCGACGTCGATCTCGACGCCGACACGTCGTACCGCGAATCCGACTCCATCGCCCCCGGAGGCGAGATCGTGACCTTCGACCTCGATGGGACGACCGTCGGCCTGGCGATCTGCTACGACCTGCGCTTCCCGGAACTCTTCCGCATCCTCGCCCTGCAGGGTGCCGAGATGATCCTCCTGCCCGCCGCGTTCACGATGACGACCGGCAAGGACCACTGGGAAACGCTGATCCGGGCGCGGGCGATCGAGAACGGCGTCTACATGGTCGCCGTCGGGCAGGTCGGGGAGCATCCTCCCGGCCGCTGGTGCTACGGGCGCTCCCTGATCGCCGATCCCTGGGGCCTCGTGATCTCACAGGCGCCGGATCGCGTCGGTGTGACGCTGGCCGAGGTCGATCTCGGTGAGGTCGCGCGCGTGCGGCGGCAGATCCCGTCGCTCGCGAACCGGCGGGCCGATCGCTACCGCTGGCCGGATGGCGTCGGGGCCGGGCAGCCGGCCGACTGATGTCGACGGTGGCGGCTTCTTGACGGGATGCCGCCTGTTGACGTGCCCGGAGGCGCATGCTACCGTTAGGACACGGTCGGGGGACGCCCCAACCGGTGAAGCTCTCTCCTATCGAACCGCACAGGGTAAAGGAGGTGATGCCCATGAGTAGTCTGTCATCCGAGGGCATCGCAGTGGAGGCCGGGCGCGCGTAGCGCAAGGCAGCTGTGATGTCCAGGACAAGAAGGTCGGCCTTCGGGCCGGCCTTTTTGCTGTCCGGAATCCGGGAATCGGAGCATGCAGGAGCAAGCGGTGAGCGAGACGGGAACAGGTGCGCGCGGGACGGTGGCGACGCCGTTGAGCCTCGGGCTCTTCGACATCATGCAGGTCGATCCCGGCCGGGAGAACGCGATCGCCGACCTCTATGTGCGGCGGCTCGACACGCTCGCTCTCGCGGATTCGCTCGGCTACACCGTCGCCTTCTCGGCGGAGCGGCACTTCATGCCCAGCTACGCCTGCCCGTCCGCCACCGCCTGGGTCGCGGCCGCCACCCAGCGCACCATGCACATGCGGCTGGGCGTGCTCGGCTACACCCTGCCCATCCACGATCCGATCGCCCTGGCCGAACAGGTCGCGATGCTCGATCTCCTCAGTCGGGGCCGGTTGGAAGTTGGACTGGGCCTGGGACACCGCGTCGAGGAACTGCTCGCGCTCGGCGTCGATCCGGGCGAGCGGATCACCCACTTCCAGGAGCGGCTCGCCATCATGCAGGCGCTGTGGAGCGGCGGCACGATCCAGTTCGAGCGCGGCAACGTCATCGCACGGGATGTCGCCATCGCCCCCCTCCCGGAGCAGGCGCCGTATCCGCCGCTCTGGTTCGCGGGGACCGATCCGGCGGGGTCGCACTGGATGGGGTCGCGGGGGCTTGGGCTGGCGGTGGGGTTCAAGCCAACGCAGGCCCTGATTCCCGCGGTGGCCGCGTTCATCGCCGGCCGAGCGGCCCGCACGCCGGAGGCCATCGAGGCCGAGCCGGCCCGGCCTGCCGGGACGATCGCCCTCATGCGTCCGCTCTATCTCTCCGACTCCGACGATCGCGCCCTGGACGAGATCGCGGACGATCTCCTGCTGCTGGACGAGCAACTCGGCAACGCTGGCGGCGAGGGCAGCCGCGCGGACCGCAAGGCCGACGCCCGCTCCCGCGCGGAGGGCCTGCTGCGCGACGAGGTGATGTTCGCCGGCGGGGTGGAGAGCGTCGCGAATGCCATCCTGGAGGCGCGGAAGGCGCTGCGGTTCGACCTGCTGCTGGCCAACGTCCATGCGGCGGGGGTCTCCGACGAGCGGGTGGAACGCACCGTCCGCCTGCTGGCCGAGGAGGTGCGACCGCGCCTCGTGGACGCGGACCTCGCCAACGCCGGCTGAGGCCGCCATCCCCATCACCAACGCCCGACGATCAAGCCCGGATGCCGCGATGCGCCGCATCCGCGCTTTGCCGCGTCTCTCCACCGGCAGGAGACGATCTTCCCATTCCCAGGGTTGTGTTATAGGATAACATAGTTAGTGGGTCACACGAGACATTGCCGGAGCCACGCGGGGGATCGCCGATGGGAAAGCCACGCACCTGGGGACTCGTGCTCGTCGCATTCGTGCTCGCCTTCGGCACCCTGCTGCCGGCGCTCGTCGCCTCGCAGGACGCGAGCCCGGAGGCAGAGGTCGTGGACACGCCGATCGAGACGGAGCCAGCGCCTGCCGAGACGATGGCGCCAGTCGAGACCGAGCCAGCGCCGGTGGAAACGATGGCGCCCGTCGAGACGGAGCCGGTCGTCACGATTCCCGTCACGGAGGTCGTCCCGACCGACACGATGGTGCCGACCGCGACCGAGCCGACACCCACGATCGATGCCCCGGTCGAGGCCGCCGCCGATGCGCCGTTCTTCCGGGTCACCTGCGGAAGCTACCTCAGCGATCGGCAGCTGGAACTGCGCTACCTGGTCGACCTTGAGGGCCAGACGATGCGGTGGAACATCCGCGCCTACAAGGGCGGCATGGCCGAGACGCAGATCTCCCCGATGCCGGTGGGAACGGACCAGGGGAGCCCGACTTCGGGCACGATGATCTATACGGCCAGCGACTCGATCACCACTGGCCCGAGCTGGGACTTTGTCCTCTTCTATGGTCCCGGGGTCGCAGCATCGACGATCGAGGTGTCCTGTCCGGCCACAACGCTTCCTTCCGCAACCACCGCCCCTCCCACGGCAACGGCGACGGAGATTCCTCCCTCCAGGACCCCAACGAACACGGCGACGCCAACGGTCACCGCGACGCCAACGGTCACCGCCACCGCCACCGCAGCGCCTCCCACTGCTACCGCAACGTCGACGGTGACACCCACCGCGACGGCCACGCTGCCCTACCGGGAAGCACCGACCCTGGCCGTCTCATGCGGAGCGTATCTCGCGCCGAATCTGCTCGAACTCGACTATCAGATCGACCTGGGCGATGTCACGCCGGACATGTGGCAGGTCGCCGGAATGGATAGCCAGGGTGCGCTGGACTATCGGCTGTCCCCCACCCTCTTTGGCACGGCCACGGATGCCAGTCTGAGCGGGACCATCTACTTCCATACGGACACGCCGATCACCGCTGGGCCGAGCCTGACATTCTCTCTGGGATGGCGGGTCGATACGCCGTTCTACACCGGCGAAGCGCATGCCGCCGTGCAGTGCCCCGGTTGGACGCCGGCTCCCAAGGCCACGCCGACGGCCACGGCGACGCTCACCGAAACGCCGACAGCGATGCCGTCCACGACGACTCCCACGGCGACGGCCCCGCTGGTATGGCCCTCGTTCACCGTCAGCTGTGGTGCCTATGCGAGTCCGGACGAACTCGATATTCATTATGAGGTGGCCCTCAATGGCTATCCCGATGCGGCCTGGAGCATCGTGCCCGGCGACAGCGAGGGGACGCCCGATCCGTCGTTCACGCCGGGGGCGGTCGGGTCGGCGCAGGGAAGCCCGCTGACAGGGACAATGCGCTACACGCCGGGCGCGCCGATCACCGCCACTCCCGGTTGGTGGATCATGGTCCAGTGGTCTAGCCCCTCGTTCGAGTGGGGAGAGTACATCGACTACCAATACCTGGAGTGCGAGTCGCCCTTCGTCCCCAGCATACCGGCTCCGGAATTGCCGACGCTGGACCTTTCCTGCGGCAGCGCCCTGAGCGATCGGCAGCTCGAAGTGCGCTATGTCGTCGATTTGCACGACTATGCGATGCATGCGTGGGCGCTTGGGCCCGAGGACAGGTTCGGCAATCCGGTAGACGGATTTGCTCCCCAATCCGTTGGCTCCGATGAGGGAAGCCCGCTGAGTGGGACGTTCGTGTTCACGGCGGACGCGCCACTCACGGACACCATGTCCTGGGATTTCTGGCTGGTGATGGACGGCGGCCTGACCGGGCCGGATACCTATGGGTTCGTGGAATGCGGCCCTCCCGGTACGCCTGGAGCGACCGTCGATCCGTCGCCTGCTGCCACGGAGACCATCGCTCCGCCCTCGCTCACCCCGACTGCCGTCGAGACGACGACCCATACGCCCACCGTGGTGACCGTGACCGAGATCGCACCGGCGGCCACCGCGACCGCATCCAAGGTCCCGAAGACGAGCACCCCGACCGGCGAGTGGCAGACCCCGACGATCCCCCGCACCGCCACGCCGACCACGAGCATCACGCCACCGGTGAGGGGCACCAGCACGCCCACGACGGCCCTGACCTTCACGCCCACCGCGACGAATCCCGGAGCCCATCCGGTCACGCGGACCCCGACCTTCACGCCCACGGCGACCGCCACGGTCCCTGGCGGTCCTCCCGTGACGAAGGTCCCGCCCGCGACCATGACGCCGACGTTCGTACCGACGACCACGCCCACCGCAACCCCGACCGGGATTCCGCCGACGGTCGCGCCGGTGCTGCTCATCAATGGCTCGGCCGATACCGCCGTCACGATTGTCTCGACCGATGACATCGTGAACACCCGCGACAGCGAAGCCTTCGACCTGATGATCTTCCGGGGCGCCCACTGCGAGGTCGGAGCCGGGCTCCTGGATGATCCGGGTGGCTACGGCACCTATCGGGTCGGCAATGCCGCGAACGCGGCGGCTCAATACGGGAATCCGTTCAGCGTGTCCCTCCGCACGACATCGTTCCCGGCATCGCTGGCGGGATCGTGCCGGACCATCACCGTCATCGATCCCACGCCGATGCCAACGGCAGGCGAAGGGACGCCAACCGCCACGCCCACCAGCACGCGAATGCCTACCAGCACGCCGATCCCGACACCGTCCTTCGCGGTGACGTGCGGGACCTACGTGAGCGACCGGCAACTGGAACTGCATTATGCGGTCGATCTTCACGGCCAGGATACGTGGTGGTTCATCATGGCCAGCCTCGACAGCGGCGAAGAGACGCACATCACGCCCCAGACGGTCGGTTCGGACGACGGGAGTCCAACCAGCGGGACGTTCGTGTACGCCGTGGACGATCCGATCACCGCGCCGCCGACCTGGTATTTCACCCTGGGGTATGGCGATCACGGAGCCTCCCGTGGCCAGACGCTTTCCTGCCCCCCTCCGTCCGCTACGGCAGTCGCTACCGCGACTGGTGCGCTGACCGCGACGGTCGCCAACACCGCCGGACCGACAGCGACGTCGACCGGAACCAGCACATCCACAAGCCCGGCCATGGCCACGACCACGCCCACCGCTTCCGCCGCCAACACGGCGACGCCGGAGTCCACCGTCACCGCCACGCTCGCCAGCACGTCCACCGGGACGAGCGCACCAACCAGCACGTCTGCGGCAACTGCCACCATGACGGGCACCACGACATCAACCCCGACTACGTCGCTCCTCATCAACGGGTCGGCGGCCTCAGCGGTTACCATCTCCGCCAATACGCCCTTCACGGTCACGCAGGACCGCTCCATCTACCAGGCGCTTTTCTACAGTGATAGCACCTGTACCACGTTGGTCCGGATCTTCAACGGATCGGGCGGGGTTTCCGAATCGACGGGCAGCCTGGCCGATGCGTATGGCAATCCGTTCAGTGTCGCGCAGGCGCCCCTCACGTCGGTCCAGCCGATCCCCGGCACCTGCCGCGTCGTCACCGTGGTCGAGCCCTCGCCGACGCCCATCACGCCTCCCGATTTCACGCTCAACGGGTCGCGCGGGTCGGTGACGGTGATTGTCGGGCAGGAGGTCACCATCCTCCCGGACGCCGGAACGACGGTCTCGACCTTCCTGCGGTCCGATTGCACCGGGCCTGTCTGGACGTCCGCCACCATCTCCAGCGGTATGGTGGGAAACGCGCCGCTTACGGTCTCATTCTGGGGCTACATCACGGCAGACCCCTCGCGGACGACCGATTGCCGCACGATCACCTGGGTCCTGCCAGCGACGGCCACGGCCACGGCCACGCTCACCCCAACTGCCACCCTGTCCCCCACGAGCACCGCAACGGCCACGGCCACCGCCACCGAGACGGCAACCCCCACAGCGAGTCCGACCGAGACGCCTACGGTCACGGCAACGGCTACCGCTACACCGACCCAGACGGCGACCAGCGTGCCGACGGAGACG
>JBQCJS010000307.1:0-5795 GCA_051952485.1 Thermomicrobiales bacterium
ACCACCACCCGGAAAGGACATCCATCATGGAATCCGGAGTTTCCACCGCCACCACCACCGCTGTCGCGGGATCGGTCGGCGACACGACCCAGCCCCGGCATGGCAACCGGTCCGCCCTGCTCTACGCGGTCTACTGCGAGATCATGAAGACGGTCCGCGTGCCGATGTTCGCCGTTTCCCTCTTCATCCTGCCAGCGATGCTCTTCTCGCTCTTCGTGCTGCCGAGCATCCACGAGACGCAGAACGGCGTCTCCGTCGGGAGCTACACCATGCCGTCGTTCGGCATCTACGTCGTCATGATGGCCGGCGTCTTCTCGTCCGGCATTCCCATCGCGAACGAGCGCGGGATGAAGTGGAACCTGCTCCTGCGGGCCACTCCCATGAAGCTGCGCACCTACTTCGCCTCCAAGGTCATCATGTCGCTCCTGATCGGCGCGGCCGCGGCCACCTTCTTCTTCATCTTCGCGCGAGTCACCGGCGGCGTGGACCTGGGCGGCGTGATGTGGCTGAAGCTGCTCGGCACATTGATGATCGCGATGCTGCCGTTCATCGCGCTTGGCCTGCTCATCGGCTACGCGGTGGGGCCGCAGGCGGCGGCGGGTGTCGCCAACCTCATCGTCCTCCCGCTCTCGTTCATGTCCGGGCTGTTCATTCCCTACGACAGCCTCCCGCACTTCGCCCGGCAGATCGCGCCCTACCTTCCGGCCTATCACGCCGGCCAGCTCGGATGGCACCTGATCGGCGCCGGGGATGACACCAGCGTGGCGGTGCACCTGCTCTGGATCGCGGGCTACACCCTCGTCTTCCTGGCCGGGGCCATCTGGTTCTATCGCCGCGACGAGGGCAAGACCTTCGGATAACCCTTCTTCGCTCACCATTCGTCATCGGAGCGCGACGCCCGGGCGTCGCGCTCCGGTCACGCCGGGACCCCGTCCATGACCATGCACGATCTCTCCCTCCATGCCAGCCAGGCCGTCGTGGCACTGGAGGTCGTCGCCTGGCTGGTGCGACGCCAGCTCCGGGCCCGACCCGTCCGCGAACGGGTCGGTTTCCTGCCCATCGTGCTGATCCTGCTTGCCCTCCAGCCTCCCGGCCCCGCCGAGGCCACCGCCACCGGGATCGGCCTGCTCGTCGCCTCGCTGGCGCTCTCGACCGGCATGGGCTGCTGGCGGGCGACGTCCACCCACCTGTGGCGGGACGGGCAGGGACGCGCCTGGAGCCAGGGCACGGCCCTCACCGCCACCCTCTGGGTGGTGACCGTCGCGATCCGGATTGGACTCGATTTCGGGATCGGGCCTATGCTGGGCGCGGAAACCCGGCCGGGTGGACTCTGGCTCGGGCTGGCGGTGACACTCGGCGTCCAGCGCGCCGTGACCCTGTTCCGTGCGCGGCGGCTGGACCCGCCAGGCGCTCCCGCCAGCTCGCGACCGGGTCCGATCGACGGCGTGCTGCCACCAGCGCGATCGCACTGACGAGCATCCCTCGCGCCATCCTCCAGGAACGCCCGATGTTTGAACCCCTGCTCGATCGAGGACGCCGCCTGGTTTCACGAACCGCGGGCACCTCGGAGTTCCTCGCGGACAGCATCTACACCCGTGCCGAACACGCCCCCAGCGTCCAGTCCGGCGATGGGACCAGCGTGCCCTCGTTCCGCAATCGACTCGTCAGCCGCCTGTTCGGCCTGATCTGGCTCGTCTACCTCGTCGGCGCCTACCCGGAGCTCTGGCGGGAGGACCTGCCGCCGCTCACCGCCATCCTCGCCTGGACCGCGCTGATCGCCTTCACGCTGGGGTACGTCGTCCTGCTGCTCGTCGGGGCGCCGCTCTGGGCAACCGGAGACCCGCGCGACCAGCAGTTCAACCGGTTCATGATCGGCCTTCAGCTGGTCAGCCTCGTGACCCTCGTCATCCTGCTCCCCTCATGGCAACTCGAATTCATCTTCATCTACAGCGCCGTCTCCGGCGGCATCTACCTCACCCGCCGCGACGGCTTCCGCGTGATCGGCCTCGCGACAATCCTGTCGGTCCTGGCCAGCATCCGGGAGGGCGTGTCGGCAGGCGACGCGGCCACGGCAGCGCTGCTGGTCGGCGGCATCGGCATGAACAGCCTCTTCTGGAGTGCCCTGATGGCCCAGAACCGGGCGTTACGCCGCGCCCGCGCGGAGATCACCCGGCTGGCGGTCGCCGAGGAACGGCTGCGCATCGCCCGCGACCTTCACGACCTGCTGGGCCACAACCTCTCCATCATCGCGCTGAAGAGCGAGCTGGCCGAGCGCCTGCTCCCGTCGCACCCGGATCGCGCCGCTTCCGAGATCGCCGACGTGCAGCAGGTCGCGCGGACAGCGTTGCAGGAGGTCCGGGAGGCCGTGGCCGGATATCGGGTGCTCTCCCTGGTCGGGGAGATCGACCAGAGCACGCACCTGCTCCAGGCCGCCGGCGTGCTGCTCTCCACCCGGATTGCCGCCACGGCGCACGACCTGCCGATGGACCGCGACCGGGCGCTGGCCTGGTTCGTCCGTGAGGGCACCACCAACATCATCCGTCACGCCAGCGCCTCCACCGCGACCCTGCGGATCGAGCGACACGGCGATCGGGTCTTTGCCGAATACACCGACAACGGCACGGCATCGTCCGGATCGCCCACCCAGTCCTCCGCGGGCACGAGCGACAGGCGATCACCCGGCGGCGGATTCGGCCTGATCGGCCTCGGGGAGCGGATGCGCGCGCTGGGCGGGGAGTTCTCCGCCGGGCCGATGCCGGAACGCGGCTTCCGGCTCTACGTCTCGCTCCCCCTGGCCGCCAACACCCCTTCCTCGTCCGGATCGCCGGACCCCGAACCCGTCCTGGAGGCATCCCGATGACCGACTCCCCGCACCCCATCCGCATCCTGCTGGCGGAGGACCAGGCCATGGTGCGCGGGGCGCTCGCCGCGCTGCTCTCGCTGGAACCGGACCTCGCGGTGGTGGCGGAAGTGGCCCGCGGGGATGAGGTGATGCCCTCCGCGCTGGCCTCCCGCCCGGATATCGCCCTCCTCGACATCGAGATGCCGGGGCGCGACGGCCTCACCGTCGCCGCCGACCTCCGCGCGGCGATGCCGGAGTGCAGGGTGATGATCCTCACCACGTTCGGGCGCGCGGGCTACCTCCGACGCGCGCTGGAAAGCGGGGTCGTCGGCTTCCTGCTGAAGGACGCCCCCGCGACCGAGCTGGCCGACGCCATCCGGCGGGGGATGCGCGGCGAACGGGTCGTCGATCCGAACCTGGCGCTGACGGCCCTGAGCGAGGGCGCGAACCCGCTCACGGACCGCGAGCGCGACGTGCTGCGAGCGGCGCGGACGGGCGCGACGATCGCGGAGATCGCGGATTCGCTCTTCCTGTCACAGGGGACGGTGCGCAATCACCTCTCGGCGGCGATCCAGAAGCTCGATGCCCAGAACCGGATCGATGCGGCCCACATCGCGGAGAGCAAGGGCTGGCTGTAGGCCATCGCAGGCCGGCTTGCCGGTACGTCCCGGCTCGGGACCTGGCCCTTCCGTGCCTGTCAGGCACAGGTCACCCGTTGACGGAATGGCACACCGCGCGGTATCACGAGCGGGGACAGTTGCTCAAGATGCTCCGGCCCACGCGGCCATGACCGATCTCTCCGATCCGAAGGACCGATGGTGTCTCACCTCAGACAAGGCATGCGATCGCTGCGCATCGGCGCCACCGCGTTGCTCGCGCTGGTGTTGCTCGCTGGTTGCCTGGACCAGGACGACCGCAAGGGTCAGGGATTCACGCCACTCGACCTGGCGCAGATCCCCCCGACGGCGCCGCCCCCACCCGAGGCCGATTCCACGCCGATGGCCGGCGTCGGCGGCATCAGCGGGGTCCTGCCGCCGACCGCGGCCCGCACGCTGAATGCCTCCCAGCTCGTCACCCTCCAGCCCAACGAACTCGGCACCGTCCCGGTGCTGATGTATCACGCCTTCGTGACGGAGCCGACCACCGACGAGTGGACGCGGACGATCGACAGCTTCCGCGACGACCTCCAGTGGCTCTACGACCACGACTTCCATATCGTGCCGATGCGCGACCTGCTGGAGGACCGCATCAGCGCCCCGCCGGGCAAGCATCCGGTCGTGCTCACGTTCGACGATGCCTCCGCCCGCCAGTTCCAGTTCGAACAGGATGCCCACGGCGCACTCGTGCCCACCGGCGACTCGGCCGTCGGCGTGATGGAAGCCTTCTTCGCCGAGCATCCCGATTTCGGGCACACGGCCTTCTTCGCGCTGCTGCCCTACAACTGCTTCTCGTACGACGCCGAGTTCAACACCATCGACTACTGCGAGCAGAAACTCACCTGGCTCGCCGAGAACGGCTACGAGATCGGCAATCACACGTGGGGGCACGAGAATCTCGCGCTCGCCAACGCCGCCGAGGTGACCGCCCAGATCGGCCAGACGATGGACTTCATCGACGAGCGGGTCAGCGGGGATGCCAACCTGAGCCGGGTCCTGGTCCTGCCCTTCGGCGAGATGCCCGATCCGACCGTGGACTGGTGGGCCTGGTCCGCTGTCTACGAGGGGTTCACCTGGAATGGCGAGAAGATCGAACTGGATGCCGTGGTGAACGTCGCCGGCGGCCCCATGACCTCGCCCGCCAGCGCGGTCTGGAACCCGCTCGCGGTCACGCGCTTCAACACGAAACCCCAGGAACTCGCCTCCTGGTTCGAGGGATTCGCCAGCGGCGATGTCATCCTCTACACCAGCGACGGCAACCCGGATACCGTGGTCGTGCCGGATGACCTGCCGGCCGACCTCGCCGAGGAGTTCGATCCGGACGCGCTCGCGGCCCAGGGCAAGACCGCCCTGACCTACGATCCGGCCAGCGGCGTGGTGGTCGTGGCCGCCCACGATGCCCCCGCGCACGCGGCAGCCCCCCTCGGGGATACCGGTGCCGCGTACCACCGGAACCGCCTTCCCCTCGCCGCGTAGGACGCCGCCCGTCCCAGTTGGCATGCCCTTCGTGCCCGCAGGCACGCCCGCCCCACGCGCTCACTCCAACCTCGTAGATGCGGCCCTTGTGGTGGATGCCGCCTTGGGGTGCATGACGGGTCTCATGTCGGCAAAGGCATCGCATGGGATGGCGAGCGGTCACCGCCCTGGACGCGGCGTCATACCGAATCCACATGAACCGGTGGTGCGTGGACGGCGGACGTAGTGGTTGCCGACCTCGGACCGATACGCGATCGGTCCCTACGCAGAAGACGCTCGTTCCGTAGCACCGATCGTGTGATGCGGACCCCGGAGGCACGGCATGTGTCCGGATTCGATATGGGCGTCCGGCCAGGCGATTCCCCGCGAACGCATCCGGATCAGGCCGGCGGCGGATCACCCCGATCCTCGTCCGCTTCCCCGGCGATCGGGAGGAGGCGCAGGCGCGCCATCACCGGGAGGTGATCGGACCCGGTGTCCGGGCCGATCCAGGCGTGCTCCGTCACGAACTCCGCCGTATGCCAGATATAGTCGAACCGCATCATCGGCGGCACCCGCAGCCGGCGGACGGGCATCCCGCGCTGCCAGGCATCCCCGAAGCGGATCGGGAAGGTCGCCATGCCGATATCGTCGCCACGCACCGCGACCGCATCGACCAGTCCCGCGCGCCGGAACCGCCGGTAGATGGGATGACGCGGGGACATGTTGAAGTCCCCCATCATGATCGCCGGGGCCGACGCAAGCGCGAGCGCGCCCAACCCGAGCACCTGCCGCACCGACTGCCGGTCGAAGACGATACCCTCCCGCCGCACCTTCGGCGG
>JBQCJS010000308.1:0-13322 GCA_051952485.1 Thermomicrobiales bacterium
CAACGTCCCCATTTGGTCATCCCAATCAGGATCACGGAGGATCCCTACCACGATCGTCTCGTCATCGCCGTCAATGGCGAGCGCGGCGTTGGGGGGATCACCCGCTGCGAACGGCCAATCGTCGACCAAGGCCGCGGTGCGCAGCAGGCCGGCGACGCGGTCTGGCCGATCGGAGAAGTACACAGTCTGCCCCGCCTGCCCCTCGAGCGAGAGGAGCATGGCGTCTCCGTGCGGGATGAGGCTCCCCTGCGTGGCTGATTGCACGAACAAGAGGCTGGCCGACTCATGATCCTGCATCGCGGCCGGGTGCCCGGTGTCCGCCCGCAATGCCGCCAGAGCGAGCAACGCTCCCGACCCGGCGACCGCGAAATCCCTTCGTGAACCCATGCGCGTCGCTCCTCTCCATCGATCTCGACATCGGCATCCCGCAGTCAAGAGCATCGATCGCTGAGATCTTCGTTGCGATTGACTCCAGAATAGCAGCGAGCCATCGCCCTCGGAGTGCTCCATGCCGAGGGAGTCAGGGCGCTCGCCAGCACCAAGAACCAGAACTACACTGAACGTCCCGCACCAGGTCGCCCGTGGCGATCGGGGGTTCCCTCACCCCCGAGGCGCCACCTCGTGACCGATACCATCAACTTCGTGACCTCCGCGAGTATCAGCGATATCACCCCTCCGGCGCGAGGCGTCCGGACATCAGGCCGTCGGCATCAATCCGTTCGCTGGTCCCATCCGTCGCACCACCCACTCCCACCGGCTCCGATTCGAGGATTCCGACACTTTAGGTCACTGTCTCGCCCACCAGACCACCGTTGTTCCTTGCCTTGAGTTGGCAGGAAACAAGCTTTTGTCCTCAAGCGAACGGGCCCGGCCTGCAGGCCGGGCCCGTTCCCCGTTCGTGCTGTGGCTTGCAGGCCGCTAGCGGCTGTGATGCTGTCGACGCTTCATCCTTCGGGTCGCGATCCCCGCCCCGAGCAGCGCGGCGGTCAACATGCTCATGGCCAGGATGGCCGAGGTCTGCGGTGAGGCCGGATCCGAATTGGTGCCCGCTCCCGTTCCAGTAACCGGCAGGTTGCTGACAACCGGGGCCCTGGGGGTGGCGGTGGCCATCGGCGTCGTGACCTTGGGCGGGTGCGTCGTTGCGGTGGCCGTCGGCGGAACCCTGGTCGCAGTCACGGTGGCTGTCGGATCGCCCGGCGTCACGGTCGCCGTCGGCGGCACGCCCGTCGCGGTGGCCGTTGGCGTCTGCGTTGGCGGGACCTCCGTCGCCGTAGCGGTCGCTGTTGCGGTCTTGGTCGCGGTCGGCGTTACCGTCGGCGGTACCTGAGTGGCCGTCGCAGTCGCGGTGTTCGTGGGGACTTCGGTCGCGGTAGCCGTTGCGGTTGGTGTCTCCGTCGGAACGTCAGTCGCGGTGGCTGTGGCGGTCGGAGTCTGGGTTGGAGGCACCGTTGTAGCCGTTGCGGTCGCCGTTGCTGTCGAAGTTGCCGTCGCCGTTGGGGTCGCGGTTCCCGGAACCTGGCAACCATTGTTCCAGATGGTCTGGCCGGTTGCATCCCAATGCTGGGAGTAGATCTGCCCCTGGTACATGAACGGCGGGATGATGTCTTCCGGGTGCTGCTGGAGGTGCCCGTTGTAGACGCCACTGGCGTCGGGACTAATCTCGTTGTACCCGTCGTTGCCCAGATGATGGCAGATCGTGACGTGTTCGTCCTCAGGCGTGCGGGTCATGGTGGCCGTGGCCGTCGGGGTCTCCGTTGGCGGAACGTCCGTGGCCGTCGGCGTCGCGGTCGCCGTTTCCGTTGGTGTGCTGGTCGGAACGTCGGTCGCGGTCGCGGTGGCCGTTTCCGTTGGTGTGCTGGTCGGAACGTCCGTCGCGGTCGCGGTGGCCGTCGCCATGGGGGTTTCCGTTGGCGTATCGGTCGCCGTTGCGGTCGGCGTAGGGGTCGGAGTCTCCGTTGGGGTGTCGGTCGCCGTTGCGGTGGCCGTCGCTGTCGGTGGAACGTTGGTCGCGGTGGCGGTTACCGTAGGGGTCTCCGTTGGCGGAACGTCCGTTGGGGTCGCGGTGGCCGTGGCCGTCTCAGTCGGGGTGGTAGTCGGGACATCCGTCGCCGTGGCCGTCGCCGTTGGTGTGCTGGTCGGAACGTCCGTCGCGGTCGCGGTGGCCGTGGCCGTCTCGGTCGGGGTGGTAGTCGGGACATCCGTCGCCGTGGCCGTCGCCGTGTTGGTTGGAACGTCCGTCGCCGTCGGCGTTTGGGTCGCGGTGGCCGTGGCCGTGTTCACCGGCGTATTGGTCGCCGTGGCCGTCGGCGTGAAGGTCGCCACTGGCGTCTCCACACCCTGGCAATTCACCCAGATGTCGTAGCCATCGGGCCAGTTCTTGGAATAGACCTGGCCGTTCACTTCGAATGGCGGAATGATGTCGAACGCGTGATCGAGATGCCCCTGGCTGATCAAGGAATTGATCGAGGTTTCGAGGCTGTTGTAGTGACCGCCGTTGGTGAAGTGGCAAAAGCGGATCTTGGATTGACCGGATACGGGCGTGACCGTTGGCGCCTCTGCCGCGGCAGAGAAGGCGGGGCTCAGGTCCTCCGGTGCCGTCAACAGCGGCGTCGGGGTCTGCGTCGGAACCGTGGTGGCGGGCACGTTGGTCGCCGCGATCTCCGTCACGGGGATTGCGGTCACTGGAGGCGCGGTGACCGGCGTGTCGGTTGGGGGCACCTCCGTGGAGGGAAGCTCCGTCACCGGAACCTCGGTCACGGGAAGCTCCGTCGCGTCGACTGGCGGCGTCCACGCCACTTCGGTGGCGATGGGCGTTGCGTTGCTGTCTGCAAGGATGCTTCCACCCAGCATGCCCAGCCCCAGCGTTGCCGCCAGCACGAGAGCCAGCAGGCGTCGAGTATGCTCCATCGTGTCTCTCCCCATCCCGGGCCAAGGACGAACGGCGCCGCTGGGTCGCCATCAGCCTAGCCCCTATCTTCCACATAGGCACTTATGTCACAGGACCTATCACGCATCATATAGGCCTTTTGGGAGATCCGCAACTCCAGAGACCGCCAACCGGGCTATGACGACTATAGGGATATTGTCTACTGGCGCCTTCATCGTCCGCTCGCTTGCCACCGCGCAGCGTCGATCCCGAGCACGGTCGGGCTAGCGTTCCCGGTCCCCAGGCTGCGCCCAGGTGGCAGCGCCTAATGCGCTCTTCGCCGCTCCGGCGCGGAATAGAGTGTGCCCATGGCAGGAGAAGCGATCCACCGTCAATGAAACGTTACGCCTTCCCTAGGCGGGAGCCCCTCGACCCGGCCCACGCTCTTGCCTTCTACCGCGAAAGGTCCCATGCTAATGGAAGACAAGAACCACCCAAATAGTACCGTGCACGGATGGGAGGTGCAGCGGTGAGTGACGAGGACGAGCTGTCCCTGTGGAATGGCCTCATGGTGCGATGCCGGCATTGCAACGCGGTGTTCTCCCTAAACGAGAAATCCCCGGTTACCCAGATCCGCCGAGCCTTCCCTACAAGTCCAGGGTCGGTTGGCGTGCCGTGTCCAGCCTGTGCCCGCCGCTTAGTCGTGCGGTACCACCGCCCGACGAGAAGATCGCCAAGCCCCCACATTGCCCCCCTTGAAGGGATCTAGTGAGGGGTGGCAGCCTTCGCCCACCGCAGGGCAGCGATCGTGGTCGCGCGCGATCCGAGTAGCCATCCCAAGCTCCGTGCGTCGGTCCAGTGAGCGTTCGGCGGAGCCTACAGGACTGGCATACGCTGCGGTGTCTCGTCGTCTTCCGACGTGGCGGGCGATCTCACGTGATTGCGACGTCAGGAGATGGAGTTCATGCCGCTGCGCGCAAGGGGTGGGGACGATGGGGGTTCGCCACCGTCTTGCCAGCACCATGCCGAGAGCCATGACAAGCCGCCCTGGACCTAGCAGGTCCGGGACGGCTGAAGGTGAGTCCAACGGTGCTAGACGAACCGGCGCAGGGTCAGAGCAATCAGGATCACGGCGACAAGCCAGAGTACGACAATCACCGTGGCCCCGGCCTTCCCACCAGGCAAGCGACCACCTCCCTGCTCCGCAGCTTGGAGCGCATCACACCAGACCTCTGCTGGGATGAGGCGGACGGCGAGAGCCACGCCCAACGGAATAAGGACGAAATCATCAAGGAGACCCAGAACCGGGATGACGTCCGGGATCAGATCGAGGGGACTGATCGCATAGCCCACGACCGCAGCGGCGACAAGACGCGCGGGCCATGGCGTGCGAGGATCGCGAGAGGCGAGCCCGAGCGCATAGACTAACCGCTTCAGCTCGCGAGCCCACTGTTGCAGGCGATCGATCATGTCAAGCTCTTCATGGCTGAAAGGAGACCTTGGCTGCTCATCAGGAGGGCATCCTAACAGGTCATGTCACTGCTTTTGCCTCATCATGCTTTCGTCCCGCCTTTGCAAGGGATATCGGTTCCTATCGTCGGTGCATAGGCGCCTTCTCTGGTGCGTAGATCAGCACCTCGCCCTGCACCTCCCCAAGCCGAGCTTCCATGAGCGGCCGCACCTGGTTCCAGGACAACCCACCGAGCCCACATCCTAGCGCCGGGAACGCCCACGATCGTGGATCCTCGCCCCACTGCTCGATGAACGCCTGCAGCCCACGATCAATGTCCTGGAGGCGGGATCGTTCGCGCCAATGATGCTTGGTCGGGAACCACAGCACGCGGCCGTCTTCAGACAACAGGGGATTGCCGAGTCGCAGCAGCCCCGATCGGCATGCGTCGCGGTACGCCTCATCGAGGACCGGGTAGCGATCGTGGAACTGGCGGGCGAGGCCGGCCCCCTGCACCCCGAGACAGTTGACGGGATTGACCAGCACATCGGCATCTGACATAAACAGGTTGCCCCGAACGATCCGGACCGCCATCATTGTCCCCATCTGCGAGATCGATCACCAACCCCTTCATCCCCGGCAGAAGGGATGGCATCTGATGCCGCTCATACACCCGGGCCAACGGCGAGATCGCATAACCGCCGTACATCTGCCCCGTGATCGGAGCCACGATATCGGCCAGGAACTTCCGCTCCAGTGTACCGATTTCGTCATCGATCAGGGCCAGTTTCGTCTTCACCCCGTTTGCGAGGGATCGCCGCCGTTGGCGACATGCCTGCTCCCAGTCGCGCTCGATCGCCGATTCCGGCTGGACCGTGATGAGTGGTGTTTGCACCACCGTCACTGCGGATCCAGCCGGGGACGCTGGCATCATCTCCGCCGCGTCAGGCGTGACGCTTTCCGTTGCCCCTATTCACCTGGAGGCGGACGGACTGATCCGGACGCAGGTCGCCGCGCGGGATGAAACGTGGTCGGCGGATGGGTATGATGGGGAAGATGAGCAAGCAACGACGCCGCGAGAAACCAATCCGAAATGAGCTCCCACATCCGACCGCCCTGGAGAGCACGGACGCCGTGGCCGCAGCCTTGGCGACGGCCTTCCCTGACACACCATTCTCCCTCGAACGGACCTGGACGCGCGATGCCTGTGTGCTCACCGTTTCCTGGGAGGAGGGGCCAGCGCGGTCGGATGTCGAGCGGGTCGTTCGCCCGTGGATGCGCCCCCGGCTTCTCGGAGACGCGTACGGGTTTCTCGTGGACGTTGTGGAAAACGAGACGCCCCGGCCACAGTAGGGCCGGGGCGTCTCGCCTTCTCCTGGCTGGGGCGCTCAATTAGCCACGGCTCTCATCGGAGCTCGGGGCTAGACTAAGAGTGTATGCTCAATCAAGCGCATCTCTCCGAGATGCGTGTCCTGATCCCTATCAGGATCTATCCATGCAGCTGCCAGTTAGGGAGCGACTGCTCGCGGTCCTCACCTGTCAAGAGGGTAGCTTATGTCCACCTCACTCAGCCCCCCATCGTATCCATCAATCATTCTGGCGACGTGCTCACCCTCCTTGAGTTGATTCTCACTGACGAGGGCTATCGAGTCACCTCGGCACTGCACTGCGATACCACCCTTCGTACCCTCCGCGCTGCCAAGCCGGACCTGCTCCTCATCGACTACCTGTGGCCGAGTGACGACGATAGCTGGGCGTTACTGCGGCAGGTCCGGCGCGACCGAACGTTGCGATCCGTGCCCATCGTGCTCTGCACTGGCGCAATCGACGAAACCCTTCCCCTGCTCACGCACCTGGCGACGATGGGAGTCCGCGTCATCTGGCAGCCGTTCGACCTCGACCAGTTGCTCACCGCGGTGACGCGGGGCCTGCACCATGATTCCCCGGAAGCATTCGACCCCCAGACGATCCGCGGAACGGACCCTGCGGCACCCGAAGAAACCCTCCGGGTGCTGCATCGTCTCAGTCCAGAAGGCTCGAGTCCCAATGCGTGATCCGTCAGATCATTCGTCTCCCACCGAAGCTACCGCCCGGCGCGAGCTGTCCCGCGCACTCACCGTGGCCTGGGGGCACGCGCAACTCCTCTAACGCCGGATCGAACAGGAGACCGTGACGCCGGACGATCAGGTGCGCACCGCTCTGCACGCGATGGAGCAAGCGCTCCGTGCCGCCATCCAAGCCTTCCAGGGGCTTCAGGCCCCGTGATCGTTTAGAGGCCAACCTTCGCCTCGTCATGCTTCCTTCCTGCCTCCACGCTCGCCAGGAACCCTGCGAACACGCCGGCATGCGTAACTCGTGGCGCTCGTTGCTATACTGGCGAAACCACGCGCACCCTCTGACGCTGCCGCAGTCTTAGGTCACCATGAACCCCCTGTGAGGTGCCCGGCATGCATCCCGATCGGTTTGACGCCATGACCAAGGCATTCGCCGGGAACGGCTCGCGTCGCCAGCTGCTTCGCCGCGCGGGTGCCGCGGTTGGCGCCGGGCTCGTCGCCCTGGGTCTTGGCCGTTCCCCGCACCCCGGTCGTGCCCGGGGGTATGAGGAGGAGCCAGACCTCGAGGAACGATCCGTTCGGCTCTTCGAGGACCTCGCCGCCGTCGCCCACGCCCATCGCACGTCGTGCGATGATCTCGCCGCGACCACGCGCCGGTTTGGGCTCGACCATCAGGACCTGCTCGCGCAGATTCGGGCGAACGAGGCGACGTGGAGCTACGCCCACCGCTACCAGCATGCGGTGACCTACGCGGATCGTCGACAGCGAGCGATCGATCTGCTCCAGGATGCCCTGCGCAGCTGCTCCGGGACGGTTACGCCCGTGACGCCGGTGAGCGAACAGAGCCTGCTGCCGGTGCCACAGGGCCCGGCGGTGATGGCCCTCTCCGGTGACCCGGGACGCGAGGCGCCGTTGCTGACGGTATCTGCCGAAGGCTGTGAACAGAACGTCTGGCCGCCCGAGCCGCTCGTGATGTGCCATGTGATCGGAGGCGACTGGTACTCTCCCCGCTTCTACTGGCCGATCACCTGTCCCGACGGCCATATCAGCCACGATTGTGGGTTCTGTCCGGAAGGCGACCTCAACGGGGATGTCTTCTGCAACCAGCATTGGCCCGATCAGTGTCCGCCAGATCGCCCCTGCGGCCTTGCCCTGCATGTCGGATGCTGCGAGGAGAACTGTCCGGTCTCGACGGGAGACTGCGCGCTGAACTGGATTACCGGCACGGGATCCGGGACGGCCTGTGACACCTGCATGACGGGATGGTGTGGATCGTACGACCGCTGCATCGAGGACTGTGATAGCAGCGACTGCTGCAACACCGCGTGTAGTTCGTCGACTGTCCCGGATCCGCCCCCCGCCGGGCAAGTGCAGGTGGGCACGCCGAGTCCGAGCCAGGCAACGCCCCCGCCGAACTCGCCCCCTGCCGCAACACCCGTCGTGATCTCATCCTGAGCCACCATCACCGCGACGCTCAGGCTCGGATGGGACGGATGCGGAAGCGTGATCGAATCCACCTCGCCAACGCCGAGGTCGCCGTGCCCCTGGATGAACAGGAAGGACGCATGACCGAACGACCGTTTCTCGAGTTGGCGACGATGGATCGGGGCGTACACCTGGAGGTGTGTGCGCTGGACATCGCCGACGAGCGCTATGTCGATCTCGAACTGGTCGATGTTTCGACGGCGACCTTCTCCTTGCACGCCCGGCTGACCCGCTGTCAGGTGGACGCCCTGATCGCCGAACTCCGGGCCGCCTGCGACGACGCGTGGCCGCCCACGCAGACCTCAAGGCACCGGTAGGATCGTATGCGGCATTCCCCATCACGGACACGGGTTACAGGAAGGAGGCCATGCCCAAGGCAAAGACGAGGATGGTGATGGCGGCCGCCATAGCTGCCGCCCGTCGCTGGTCCCACTTCCAGAGCACCCCTGCGCCGGTTGCAGAGACCACGACCGCGCCACAGAAGGCGACGAGGCCCAGAACGTTTGTCATCGATCGTGGCGCTCCCCAGACTGGCCCTGCCCCCGTGATCCGCATGGAGCGTAGAGCGTTCGCCTCATGCGAATCGTGGAGGGGTCGTGACCCCGATGGGGATGTCCTCGCAGCGGAAGTGGGGCACGTTCCCAACCGGAGCACCGTCCGCCATCGAGAAGCGGGAAGCGGGGAGGGGTGGCGTGCCCTGAACGCCCCGCATCAGTTCGCCTGTGGCGATCGGGGGTTCTCTCGCCCCCGAGGCGCCCCCTCGTGAGGATCCATCCCCCGTGCCGCACCCGACCGACCCTCTGGACCTCATCGCCCGGTACCTGGCCGGTGAGACGATGCTCGCGTTGAGCCGCGACGCTGGCGTGTCCCGCCAGCGGATCCAGCAGATCCTCGCTCGACATGGCATCACGCACCAGCAGCGCCTGGAGGCGTTCGATGCCCGGGTCCGGGCGCTGCACGACGACGGTCTCTTCCTGTGGGAGATGGCCCATCAGCTAGGGTGCACGCCGACCCGGGTGAACGCCTCGCTCGCTCGGCAGGGGCTTGTTCGTCGCATGGGGCGGAAACGAGCGCTGCCCCAGGACCAGATCGAGGCGCTCATCAGCCGCTACCAGGGCGGGGAGCCGGTCGCCTCCCTCGCCGAGGCATTTGGCGTCAGCCTGCCGACGGTGCGAGCGTATCTCGATGCGGCCGGTGTCGATCGGCGACGCTATCGGCGCCGATGATGCCTTCTGATCGGAGACGCCGAGCATCAATCCAGAGGATCACCATGACCGACACCATCATCCCAGTGACCTACGCCGGCGGCATCGCGTATTCGCTGATCCTGCACAACGGCCCGAAGGGCTTGCGCGTCCGCCGCAGCAGTGGGGGCGACTGGAAGGACGTGGTGGACATCACGGGATCGCAGCTGGATGAGCACCGTGTCTTGGTCGAGATCAGCGGGGACCTGAAGCACGGAGCGCCGATCTTCGCGTGGATGCGGCCCGAGGACTGGGAGACAGTGAAGCGGCTGCGGGGCTGAGTTCGCCTTAGCGTGAGGCGTCCCTACCATCATGGCAGGGGCGCTCTCGTCTCCGCTGATCGCGCACCTCCCTTTGCTCACTAGCCCTTTTGAGGATACCAACCGAAGCTCATGGCATCTGGGGCGTTTCCTATGCATACTGGCTAGCGATTTGGTGTTGTCTCGTTCGCACACGCTGCGATCTGTGTAGCTGCTTGGGGAGCGGCCGCTTCGCAGACCGTTTCCTGGAGGAAGCGCTGACATGGCCCGCTCCGACGCCTCGCATATCGTGGCTATCAATCACGCCCCTGAAGTGCTGGCATTGCTGGATGACCTCCTGACCGAGGAAGGCTACCGGGTCACCACCCGCTCCCACCTCGACCGGGATCTGCAGGACCTGCACGATCTGGAGCCGGATCTGATCGTGATCGATTACATGTGGCCCACGGAGGACGACAACTGGGCCTTGCTCCAGCTGATCCGCCTCGATCCAGTAATCAAGGCTATTCCGATCATTCTCTGCACCGGAGCGGTTGCCGAGACGCGGTCCATGGCGGAGCATCTCGCGCAGATGCAGGTCCACGTCGTCTGGAAGCCGTTTAACCTCGACGACCTGCTCAAGGCTATCACCGGAGCATTGGAGCGCAAGCCGGCCGAGAAGGTCGATCCTTTACCCTAAGAAGCATGGTACGGAGGGTGCATCAGAGCGGTGAGAATTCTACTCGCCGCCCTGATGCACGAAAGACCCGTTGGTATGACGGACTCTCCATCCCCCCGATCTCCTCAGATCCCTGTCCTGCTTCGTGAGTTAGTGAACGCGCTTACCGTGGCCTCTGGGCATGAGCAGTTGATCCGGCGACGAGCGGCACGTGACGGCCTTGCGCTCGATCCGCAGCTGGAGCTCTCACTGGTGGCGATCGAACAGGCGCTGACCCAAGCCACCTACGCAGCTCGGGCCCTTGCGCTCCATCGAACCGACAGGGACCAACCGTAGCTCCCCGGTAGCCGCCTCAGGATTGCTCGTGCCGTTGATGCAAGGATGGTGCAGGCAAAGAGACGTCCATGACCGGCTCTGGTCGGAGCGTCTCGCCTTCTCAAGGCTCGGCACTTCTAGAACCTGGACTCTCGCCGGCGCCGGAGGGCTAGACAGGGGAGGTATGCTGAAACTAACGCACCGCACTCGATGCGTGTCCTGATCCCTCTCAGGGCCAACCCATGCAGCTGCCATTTGGGGAGCGACTGCATCGCAGTCCTCACCAGTCAAGCAGGCAGTTCATGTCCCACTCCCCACAGCCCCACATCGTGTCCATCGCCCCGTCCCGGGACCTCCTCACCCTTCTCGAGTTGATCCTCACCGATGAAGCGTACCGGGTGACCTCAGTCCTGGATTGCGCGGTCACGCTGAACACCCTCCGCGCAGCGAAGCCCGACCTGCTCCTCATCGACTACATGTGGCCAACCGACGACGATAACTGGGCGCTGCTGCGCCAGGTTCGCCTCGACCGGGATTTGCGATCCGTGCCCATCGTGCTTTGCACCGGAGCGATCGACGAAACGGTCCCCTTGCTCACCCACCTGGCGACGATGGACGTGCACGTCGTGTGGCAGCCGTTCGATATCGATCAGCTGCTGGCAGTAGTCGATCGGGCGTTGCGTCAGGAAGCCCCGGAGGGGGTTGATCCCCAAGTGCAGCGAGGAACGTGCCCGACGTCGCTGGCAGCGACCCTCAGAGTCCTGCGCCACTTCCGCCCGGAAAGCTCAAGACTCGACGCGTGATGCATCCGGCCCTGGATTCGACGATGAGCCGCCGCCCGCCGTGAGCTGTCGCGCGCGCTCACCATTGCCTGGGGGCATCAGCAACTCCTGCAGCGGCATATCGAGCCAGGAACGGTCGCCGTGGACGAGCGGGCATACCGCTCACTGGTGGCGAAAGAGCACGCGCTCCGCGATGCCATCAAAGCCTTCCGCGTGCTGCAGAGCAGGTGATAGTCCAGGCGGCCGACCTTGGCCTCGTCTTGCTTCCGCATCGTCGCTTTCTGGCTCGCGTTCCCGGCACTCCCCTTGCGTTAGCGTACCCAACGACCGAGCCCCGCGACGATCACCCGGGATGGCACGAATGCTGGAGATTGACCGAATCCGACTCGACGATTCCGAAGTTGCCGTCCACCTCGATGAGCGTGATGATCGGCTCTGCATCCGGCTGGAGGGGCACCTCGACGCCGAGGGTTATCCGTTGGCGCTCACCTTCGCCTCCGAAGAGGCCTTCAACCGCTTCCTGGCGGCACTCCTCGCTGCGCGGCTCAAGGCCTTCGGCAGGGATGCCCCGCACCCGCGGGAACGGGAGAGCGTCCATGGCAGGTTCGCGTGAAGACGCAGACTGGTACGTCTACAAGACGCTCGCGGCCGATGGCACCTGGTCGATCGGCGCCCTTCAAGGGGCACCCGTGTCGACAGTCATGGTCATCGCCGATGGCATGACCGAGGAACAGGCAACGATCCGTGCGGCGATCGAAGACTTGGCCGCGCCACTGTCTCCGCAACACGACGACTGGGCCAATGACGAGACGCCCCGGCCGTAACAGGTCCGGGGCGTCTTGTCCGTAGCGATGGGGAGGCGTTTGCTACTACACACCCCGTCGACCGATGAGGATGCTGTAGAGATACGACACGATGAGCGCGCCGATCACGGCAATGATGAGGCTCCCGATCGAAAAGTGGATCGCGTTGTCGGATCCGGTGGCGAGGTTGAACAGGAATCCGCCAACCATCGCCCCCACAATGCCGAGAATGATGTTGCCGATCCACCCGTGATTGCGGTCCGTGCCGTTGATCAGGCTCGCAAGCCAGCCGGCGATCCCGCCCAAGACAATCCACCCGATCACTCCCATGCCAATCTCCCCCAGGACCGACCAGCCCCGCCTGTCGTCAGGCTCGCTGCTGATTCAATCCGCGTGCCTCTTGTCCCATATTCCGTGCCACCTTCACTGGGTCGCCCTACCCGTGTTGGCCTTGAGGCGCGTCCACCCCGCCATGCACGGTCGCGAGCTCTCTTACGAGCGTGCGTGGCGGGCACTATGAAAGAAGCGCGAGCCTACCGCCGAGGCGAAAATGGGTCCCAATCATGACCGTCGGGCGAGGCTTGGAGTTGCACGGCATACGATCTGCGCGACCGCCCAGACCGGGTGACGGGCGGCAAGCACTACGGTCTCGGCGCATGGATCGCGGGACGCTCGCGTACCTCACGCCACAGACGGCACCGTATGCGAGATGGCTCAGTGGCCACATCGCGGCATTCGCTTAGCGAGTGAATGGACAGGTGTCATATCAGGGACTGCAACGAGCACAGGCTTCGTCGCCCTCTCGTTGACCAATGGCGCTCGTGCCGTAAGGCAACTTCGATTGGGGATGGGCTACTCGTGTCCGAAGGGATCAGCCGCAACCCGGCATCTGATTGTGACGTCACGTTCCGTCACGAACACATCCAAACGAGGCCACACGGCCGGCGGGCCCTAAAGGATGAGGGCAGACAGCCGCATACGTACGAATTAATTCGCGCTATGCGCGGCCATATCGCGCCCTGATAATCCTTTACCCGAAGCCCACACCAAACAGCCCAGTAAGGGCGTGGATTTTCGACCCGCCGGAGGAGCTCCGTATGATTTTCGTCACCGATGCTGAGATCGTAGGCTCAATACCCGGCACCTTGCGGTGTCTTGAGGGTCTCAACCGCTTTGCTTTCGCCATCTACATTGAGCGATGAAGTATGTCGCCTTGAGCCGCTCAGATGCGTTCGTGATGAGGGCCGTGGCCCGTATTGCCCTACCCACTGCTCCTGCGGGCCGAATGCACCGACTCGACGATGGTCACCGAATACGCGACGCAGAGACCACAATGCGTAATCGCCAGTCACCGTTATGCTCGTCTGCGCCCTAGACTCGATTGGGTAATGCGATGGAGTTGAGT
>JBQCJS010000309.1:0-6880 GCA_051952485.1 Thermomicrobiales bacterium
AGCACCGGATAGCCGATCCGGTTCGCGACCGCCTCCGCATCGTGGAGCGACGTCACCGCCGCGCCCGTCGGCTGCGGGATGCCGAGGCCACGCAGGAAGGACTCGAAGCGCTCGCGGTCCTCGGCGAGGTCGATCGAATCCAGGGAACTGCCGAGGATGTGCGCGCCGACATCCGTCAGCGGCTTGGCGAGGTTGATCGCCGTCTGCCCGCCGAACTGAACGATCACCGGAGGCATCTCGCCATCGGGGTCGCCGCCGTTCTCGTGGCGCATCATCTCCTCGACGCTCTCGGCATCGAGTGGCTCGAAGTAGAGGCGGTCGGAGGCGTCGAAGTCGGTGGAAACCGTCTCCGGGTTGGAGTTGATCATGATCGAGGCGATGCCGTTCTCGCGCAGCGAGCGCGAGGCCTGCACGGAGCAATAGTCGAACTCCACGCCCTGCCCGATCCGGATCGGGCCGGACCCGACCACCACCGCGCGCTTCCCCTCGATCGGCGTCGCCTCGTCCTCCTCCTCGTAGGTCGAGTAGAAGTAGGGCGTCTGCGCCGCGAACTCACCGGCGCAGGTATCGACCATCTTGTAGACCGGGTTCATGCCCAGTTCGCGCCGCATCGCCTTCACGTCGGCCGGGGCCGAACCGTTCAGCCGCGCGATCTGGACATCGGAGAAGCCGGCGCGCTTGGCCTCCCACAGCAACGGTCCGGTCAGCTCCTCGCTGGCCAGCGTCCGCTCCTGCTCGACCAGCCCTTCCAGCTTCCACAGGAACCAGTTGTCGATCGCACTCAGCTCGTGGACCTCCTCGACGCTCACCCCGCGCCGCAGCGCCGCCATGATCGCCCACAGCCGGAGATCGGTCGGGCGCTTCACGAACGACAGGATCGTGTCGAGGTCGCCGCCCCAGTCCGGGTCCTCCCAGGCGAGGTCCTTGCCCGTCGTCTCCAGCGAGCGGACGGCCTTCTGGATCGCGCCTTCGAACGAACGGTCGATGGCCATCACCTCGCCGGTCGCCTTCATCTGCGTGGTGACGGTGCGGTCGGCCTTCGGGAACTTGTCGAACGGCCAGCGGGGGATCTTCGCGACCACATAGTCGAGCGCCGGCTCGAAGGCCGCCGTCGTCTTGCCGGTCACGACGTTCGTCAGCTCGTCGAGCCGCATCCCGATCGCGATCTTGGCGGAGAGGCGGGCGATCGGGTATCCGGTCGCCTTCGACGCCAGCGCCGACGACCGGCTGACGCGCGGGTTCACCTCGATCACGCCATATTCCATCGAGTCCGGGTCCAGCGCGTACTGCACGTTGCAGCCGCCCTCGATCCCCAGCGAGCGGATGATGTTCAGCGCCGAGGTGCGCAGCATCTGGTACTCGCGGTCGGAAAGCGTCTGCGACGGCGCGACCACGATGCTGTCCCCGGTGTGGACGCCCATCGGGTCGAAGTTCTCCATGTTGCAGATCGTGATGCAGGTATCCGCGCCATCGCGCATCACCTCGTACTCGATCTCCTTCCAGCCGAGCAGCGAGCGATCCAGCAGGACCTGGTGGATCGGGCTGGCGTTCAGGCCGGAGGTGACGATGCGGTCGAGGTCGTCCTCGGTGTAGGCGATGCCACCGCCGGTGCCCCCGAGCGTGTAGGCCGGGCGGATCACGAGCGGGAGGGGCACCTCCTGCATGAACTCGCGGGCCTCCGCCACCGAGTGCACGATCGCGCTGGGAATGATCGGCTCGCCGATCCGCTCCAGGAGATCCCGGAAGAGGGCGCGGTCCTCAGCCATCTGGATGGCTTCCAGCGGCGTGCCCAGCATCCGCACGTTGTACTGGTCCAGGATGCCGAGTTCCGCGACCTGCACCGCGAGGTTGAGGCCGGTCTGGCCACCCAGGGTCGGCAGCAATCCTTCCGGCCGCTCCCGCTGGATGACGCGGCGAATCACGTCGGGTGTCAGCGGCTCGATGTAGACCGCATCGGCCACATCCTCGTCGGTCATGATCGTCGCCGGGTTGGAGTTGACGAGGATGGTGCGAATGCCTTCCTCACGAAGCGCGCGGCACGCCTGGGTGCCGGCGTAGTCGAACTCCGCCGCCTGGCCGATGACGATCGGCCCGGAGCCGATCACCAGCACGCTCTCCGGCTTGCGCGGTCGTGGGTTTGTCGCTGGAACTGTCGCCAACCGTGTTTCCTCTCGTAGAGAAGTGAGGACCGAGGAGTGAGCAGTGAGAAGTCATGAATGGGCGAAGAACCCTCACTCCTTACTTCTGGGTTCTCACTCCTCGTCGCTCCATCATGCCGATGAACTCGTCGAAGAGCAGGCCGTTGTCGTGCGGGCCGGGCGAGGCCTCCGGGTGGAACTGCACGGAGAGCACCGGCATCGTCTCGTGGGCCAGGCCCTCCACCGACTGGTCGTTCAGGTTGCGGAGCGCCACCTTCCAGCCGTCGATTTCCGGCACGCTATCGTCCACCACGCGGTAGGAATGATTCTGGGCGGTGATGGTGACGCGGCCGTTGCGCTCATCCATGACGGGGTGATTGCCGCCGCGATGCCCGAACTTGAGCTTGCTCGTCTCCGCACCGATCGCCCGCGCCAGCAACTGGTGGCCGAGGCAGATCCCGAAGTAGGGGCGTCCGTCGTCCAGCACGGCCCGCACCACGTCCAGCCCCTCGTCGAGGTTGGCCGGGTCGCCGGGGCCGGGCGAGACGATCACGCCGTCCGGGTCCAGGTCGCGGATGTGGTCGTAATGCGTGCCGTAGGGCACCACCGTCACCCGCGCATTGCGGACCAGCAGGGAGCGGATGATGTTCCGCTTCACGCCGCAATCGACCACCACGACGTGCGGGCCGGTGTTCTCCTCACCCCAGACGATCTGCTCGCGCTCCTGCACCTCACCGACCACGTCCTGCTCGCCGGGGATCGGCGCCTGCTTCGCCAGCGCGACCAGTTCCTCGTCGGTCATGGCCTGGGTGTTGTGGACGATCACGGCGCGCGTATCGCCGACCGAGCGGATATGCCGGGTCAGCGCGCGGGTGTCGATCCCGGAGATGCCGGGAATGCCGTACCGCTTCAGGTACTCATCCAGCGGACCGATCGACCGCCAGTAGGACGGATGCGTGCAGGCCTCCCGCACGATCAACCCGGCGATCCACGGATTGCGCGACTCGTCGTCGTCCGCATTGACCCCGTAGTTGCCGATCAGCGGATAGGTCATGCAGACGATCTGGCCGCGGAAGGAGGGGTCGCTGGCGACCTCCTGGTACCCGGTCATCGTGGTCGTGAAGACGACCTCGCCCTGGGCGTCAGTGTCGGCGCCGAAGGCCATGCCCCGGAAGACGCGGCCATCGGCGAGCGCGAGCGCGGCGTTGGAGGGCGGCGCGTAGTGTCCTGGCGTGGTGGGGGTCGGTCGATCAGGCATGATGGCGCGCTTCTCCATTGACGAGGGTGAGGATCGACCGGCCGCGCAGGGTCATGCCGAGGAGCGGCGTGTTCGCGCTCTTCGTCTTCAGGGTCTCCGGCGTCACGACCCACTCGGCGTCCGGGTCGAAGACGGCGATGTCCGCCGGGGCGCCGACGCTCAGCGTGCCGAGGTTGGATCGCAGGATCTCCGCCGGCTCCACCGTCCACAGCCGAACGAGGTCGTGCAAGGTCAGGTGCCCGGCACGCACCAGCGCGTACGTCGACGGGAAGGCGAACTCCAGCCCGCTGAGGCCGAAGGCCGCGGTCTCGTAGGATGCTCCCGCCTTCTCCGGCTCGGCGTGCGGGGCGTGGTCGGTGCCGAAGCAATCGAAGACGCCGGTCTTCACGGCCTCCAGCAGGAGTTCCGTATCGCGCACCGGCCGCAGCGGCGGGTTCACCTTCGTGTTCGGGTCGCCGGGACGGCCCGGCTCCCCGGCCGGCTCCTTCGTGTTGTGGAGCGTGCGCACCCCCTCCACCCATTCGTCGCTCATCACGAGGTGATGCGGCATCACCTCGGCGGTGACGCGGACCCCGCGCCGCTTCGCCTCGGCGATCAGCTCGGCGCCGCGTCCCGTCGAGACGTGGCAGACGTGCAGCCAGCCCCCGGTCAGTTCCGCGATCATCAGGTCGCGCGCGATGATGATCTCCTCGGCGGCGGCGGGGATGCCGGCGATGCCGAGCCGCTGGGAGACCTTCCCCTCGTTCATCGCGCCACTGGCCAGCGCCTTGTCCTCGCAATGGACCATCACCGGCCGGTCGAGCCGCGCGGAGGCCTCCAGCGCCTGGCGCATGATCTGGCTGTTCGCGGTCGTGTCGCCGTCATCGGAGAACCCGATCGCGCCGGCGTCCTCCAGCGCGTCGAAATCGACCGCCTCGCCGCCGGTACGCCCCTGCGTGATCGTCGCGATCGGGAAGACGCGACAAACGCCTTCCTCGACCACCTTGTCCGCCAGCCAGTCCAGCACCTCGACGCTGTCCAGCGCCGGTTTCGTGTTCGGCATGCAGGCGATGGCGGAGAAGCCACCGGCGACCGCCGCTTCGGTGCCCGTCTTCACGGTCTCCTTGGCATCGAAGCCCGGCTGGCGCAGGTGGACGTGAACATCGATCCACGCCGGGCAGACGATCTTGCCGGTGGCATCGACCTCCTGCACGCCATGGACCTGGTCGGGGGTGCCGACCGCCGCGATGACGCCATCCCGCACGACGACATCCATGACGCCATCGATGCCGTTGGCCGGATCGACGACGTGGCCGCCGCGAATCCACCAGCTCGTGGTGAGGGCGACCGGTTCTTGCTGCTCGTTACTCATCGGCGTGGCGATCCCGTCCGGTCCGGCTGTCGTGACGACAGGCCGGATAAAAAACCGCCCCCGAGGTCCGGCAAGGACCCGAGGGCTGGGCAGATTCGAGGCAGGAGAAAGGTGGGCAATGCACTGGGGGTCCGTCGTTCCGGTGGTGCGCCGAGGCGCATCGCAAAATCGCCCTAGTGTAGCTGAACGGACGCCCCTACGCCAAGGGCAGGAATGCGTATCATGAACGGAACGCGCACCGTCCCCCCATCCCACCGTCCGGAAACCCGATGCCGACTCCCACGCCTGACCTGCGCCTCCGCTTCGCCTCCATCGCCGATGACCTCGATACCGAGTACGGCCCGTTCGTCCTGCACCCGGATCGCGAACCGCTGGACCAGCTGATCGCCACCATCCTGTCCCAACATACATCGGATGTGAACACCGCCCGCTCCTGGGCGTCGCTCCGCGAGCGCTTCCCGACCTGGGATGCCGTGATCGCCGCCAACGCGGAGGAGGTCGCCGACGCGATTCGCATGGGCGGCCTCGCCAACCAGAAGGCGCCGCGCATCCAGGGCGTGCTGGAGGAGATCCGCGAGCGCACCGGCAGCTTCGATCTCGGCTTCCTGGCCGGGATGCCGCTCGGGGAGGCGAAGGCATGGCTCACCAGCCTGCATGGCGTCGGCCCGAAAACCGCCGCGTGCGTCCTCCTCTTCGCGCTTGGGAGGCCAGCGCAACCCGTCGACACCCACGTTCACCGGCTCGCCCTCCGCATCGGACTCGTGCCCCCGAAGACGACGCCCGAACGATGCGAAAACATCCTGGAGGACCTTCTGGGCGATAATCCCCAGACGACCTACGCCGCCCACAAGGGGCTCATCGCCCACGGACGCGCGATCTGCCTGGCACGCGCACCGCGTTGCCCCAACTGCATCCTGAAGGACCGCTGTGACTACTACGCCCATCACCTCCACGACCCCGATTGACCCCGCCATCTCCGATGAGTCGGTCGCCCCTCGTGTCTTCGACCTCATCCGCCACCCGAAGCAGGGCGTGACGACGCTCTATCTCGTCCGCCACGGCCAGACCGAGGGCAACGCCCGGCATCTCTTCATCGGCTCCACCGATCTCCCACTCGATCCGCTCGGGGAGCGCCAGGCAGTGGAGGTCGGCAACCGCTTCGCCTCCCTGCCGATCGACGTGCTCATCTCGAGTCCCATGCTGCGCGCCCGCCAGACCGCCGCCGAGATCGCCCGCACCACCGGCAAGGAGCCGATCGTCGTGGAGGGGCTGTCCGAGATCGACTTCGGCACCATCGAAGGGCTCACCATCGCCCAGGTGCTGGAGCAGTTCCCGGAGATGCGCGCGAAGATGGACGACATCGCGAATGTCGACCTCCAGTGGCCGGAGGGCGAATCACGCTTCACCTTCAACGATCGCGTCCTCACGGCATTTCTCGGCATCCTCGAACGCTATGTCAACCAGACGGTTGCCGTGGTCTGTCACGGGGGCGTGATCGGGTCGTTCGTGGCGCAGGTGGAGGGCGGCTCGCCCAGTGACTTCGTGAAGTACGCGGTGCAGAATTGCAGCATCACCCATCTTGTCGTGACGCCGGACCAGACCCTGATCCATGTCCACAATGACTACTCGCACCTGACGTCGGTGCAGGTCGAGCCGCTCCGGCTCTCGCCGAACCTGATGGTGGACGAGGCCCCGGACGCCAACGCGGATTCCAGTGCGGGCGACGCCTGATCATACTCCCGGAGAGAAGCATGACGACGCATCACACCACGAGCCTTACCACGCTCGGAGGCAGCGCCGCCGGTGTCGGCACCGGCTTCGGCTGCTCCGGCGCTCTCGTCCAGCACGATGGGACGACGCTCGTGCTCGACCTCGGCCCGGACACGCTGCTCGAACTCCGCAAGCACGCCGACATCCGCGCGCTCGATGGGATCGTGATCTCCCACCTCCACCTCGATCACATCCTCGATCTCTTCGCCATGCGTTTCGCCCTCGCCTATGCGCCGGTGCCGCTCTCCCGCAAGATCCCGCTCTGGGTGCCACCGGGTGGCATCGACTTCTTCGTCCGCGCCGGGGAACCGTTCATGGTCGGGCACGAGCACGAGGCATTCCTCGACCTCACCTTCGACGTCC
>JBQCJS010000310.1:0-12963 GCA_051952485.1 Thermomicrobiales bacterium
GGAAGCGCCCCTGCTTGCCCTTCAGCAGGTCGCTGAGGCTCTTCAGCTTGTGCTTGCCCGAGCCGGAGACCACACGGCCACGGCGGCCATTGTCGATGAGCGCATCGACGGCCTCCTGCAGCATGCGCTTCTCGTTGCGGACGATGATGTCCGGCGCGCCCAGTTCCAGCAGCCGCTTGAGCCGGTTGTTCCGGTTGATGACGCGGCGATACAGGTCGTTCAGGTCGGAGGTCGCGAAACGGCCACCGTCCAGCTGGACCATCGGGCGGAGTTCCGGCGGAATCACCGGCAGCGCCGTGAAGATCATCCAGCTCGGCTTGTTGCCGCTCTTGCGCAGCGCCTCGACGACGCGCAGGCGCTTCGTCGCCTTCTTGCGGCGGACGTCGGACGCCACCTGCATCTCGTTGCGCAGCTCCAGCGCCAGCTGGTCGAGATCGACCTTCGTCGAGACGTAGTCGTAGACCGCCTCGGCGCCCATCGCCGCCTTGAACACGCCGGGCGGGACGATGTCGGTCAGCTCGCGGTACTGCGTCTCCGTGAGGATCGTCAGTTCCTTGAGCTCATTCATCTGCTTCAGGATCTCGTCGCGGGCGGTCTCCTCTTCCTTGACCCGCTCCGCGATCTTGTCCTCGATCTTCTTGCGGCGCTCGTTGGCCTCGTAGGAGAGCTGGTCGCGCTCCGCGCCCGCCAGCGCCTCGTTGCCGGTGGCCTCGGAGACGGCCTCGGCCTCGATCTTCTGCAGTTCGCTGTTGTAGATGCTCTCCAGCTTCGTGAAGCGGTTCTCGTTGACCGCCTCGTCCTGCTGGACCACCATCTGCCCGCGGAACCCGATCGCGTCCGGCGCGGCCTCGCCCCGGAGGGACTCGAGCTTGGCGAGGACTTCCTCGCGCTCGTCGTCCAGCGCCCGGGTCAGGCGCTCCTTGCGCTCGGCAATGGAGACGGCGAGGTTGGACGACCCCTCGTCGAGGTTCGCCACATCGGACGTCACCTGGGCGGTGATCTCGTCGAGTTCCGCCTGGAACTCGGCGCGGATCTCCTCGATGGTCTCCTCGTGGAGTTCGTTGATCTCCTCGATCGCGCGCAGCTTCGCCTCCTCATCGACATCGGTGATGAGGTAGGAGGCGAAGTAGAGCACGCGCTCCAGGTTCCGCGGGGAGATATCGAGCAGCAGGCCGAGACGGCTCGGCGTGCCCTTCACATACCAGATGTGCGCCACCGGCGCCGCCAGCTCGATGTGGCCCATCCGCTCCCGGCGGACCTTCGAGCGGGTGACTTCCACGCCGCACTTGTCGCAGACGGTGCCGGCGTGGCGGATGCGCTTGTACTTGCCGCAGTAGCACTCCCAGTCCCGGGAGGGGCCGAAGATGCGCTCGCAAAAGAGCCCGCCATGCTCCGGCTTGAGCGTGCGGTAGTTGATCGTCTCCGGCTTCGTCACCTCACCGTGCGACCAGCTCCGGATGTCCTCCGGGGAGGCCAGCTTGATGCGGATGGCGTCGAAGTTGTTGACGTCGACCACGCGGCTGCGATCCTGCCGGTCGCGGGGCGGACGGCGATCGTTGTTGCCGGAGAAGGCCAGCGCGCTGGTGGGATCGCTCATCGGCTGCGGTCGCGAGGCCGACTGCGCGTACTGCGTCGGCTGCTCGCCAAACAGGTCAGTGAAATTGATGTCGGACATGGGTCCTCCGGGTGCGTGCACGGCAAGGTCGAGATCGGGAGCGGCCCGGGTCGAGGGGGCCGCTCATCAGCGATCTCAGTCGGCCGTCCGCTCGAAACCACTGAGATTGATGCGATCCAGGTTGGAGAGCAGGTCGCGCGAGTTGTCCTCGGCGAAGTCGACCGTCTGCTCGTCCTCGTTGATGACATCGATCGAGAGGCCGAGCGAGCGGAGCTCCTTCACGAGGACCTTGAACGATTCCGGCACGCCGGCCTCGCCAATCTCCTCGCCCTTCACGATCGATTCGTACGTCTTCACGCGACCGACGATATCGTCGGACTTGACGGTGAGCATTTCCTGGAGGATGTGCGCGGCGCCATAGGCTTCCAGCGCCCACACCTCCATCTCACCGAACCGCTGGCCGCCGAACTGCGCCTTGCCACCCAGCGGCTGCTGCGTGACCAGCGAGTAGGGGCCGGTGGACCGGGCGTGGATCTTGTCCTCCACCAGGTGGGCGAGCTTCAGCATGTAGATGATGCCCACCGTCACCGGACGGTCGAACTTCTCGCCCGTGCGCCCGTCGTAGAGGTCGACCTTGCCGTCCTCCGGCAGGCCCGCCGCCTTCAGCGCATCCACGATATCGGTCTCGTGCGCGCCATCGAACACCGGCGTCGCCACGGTGTAGCCCAGCTTCTGGGCCGCCCACCCGAGGTGGGTCTCCATGACCTGGCCGAGGTTCATGCGGCTCGGCACCCCGATCGGGTTCAGCACGATATCCACCGGCGTTCCATCCGGCAGGTACGGCATGTCCTCGATCGGCAGGATGCGGCTGATCACACCCTTGTTGCCGTGGCGACCGGCCATCTTGTCGCCCTCGGAGATCTTGCGCTTCTGCGCGATCATCACGCGGACGCTCTGGTTCACGCCGGCCGGCAGCTCGTGGTCCGAGCTGTCGTCGCGGCGGAACTGCTTCACGTCGATGATCTTGCCGTGGACACCGTGCGGCACGCGCAGCGACGTGTCCTTCACCTCGCGCGCCTTCTCACCGAAGATCGCGCGGAGCAGGCGCTCCTCGGCGCTCAGCTCGGTCTCGCCACGCGGCGTCACCTTGCCGACGAGGATGTCGTTCGGCCGGACCTCGGCGCCGATCCGGATGATGCCGGTCTCGTCGAGGTTCGCAAGGCTCTCCTCACCGACATTCGGGATGTCGCGGGTGATCTCTTCCGGTCCCAGCTTCGTGTCGCGCGCTTCGCACTCGTACTTCTCGATGTGGATCGAGGTGTAGACATCGTCGCGCACCAGCCGCTCGCTGAGCAGGATGGCGTCCTCGAAGTTGCCACCCTCCCACGGCATGAAGGCCACCAGCACGTTCTGGCCCAGCGCCAGCTCGCCCTTATCCGTGGACGACGAGTCGGCGATGATCTGGTTGTGCGTCACCCGGTCGCCGACGTGGACGCTCGGGCGCTGGTTGATGCAGGTGTCCTGGTTCGAACGCACGAACTTCTGCATGTGGTAGACGTGGGTATCGCCCTCGTCGTCGCGGATCACGATCTGCTTGCCGGAGGCCGAGACCACCGTGCCCTCGTGATGCGACACCACCACCTGGCCGGAGTCGCGCGCCGTGATGTGCTCCACACCCGTGCCGACCACCGGTGCCTGCGGGCGAACCAGCGGCACCGCCTGGCGCTGCATGTTCGCGCCCATCAGCGCGCGCTGGGCATCGTCGTGCTCCAGGAACGGGATCAGCGCCGTCGCCACCGAAACGACCTGCTTCGGCGACACATCCATGTAATGAACCTGCTCGGGCGGAACCTGCGGGAAACGGTGTCCGTCCGAACCGAGGCGCACCGTCACCAGGTCCACCGCGATCCGGTCCTGCTCGTCCAGCGGGGTATCCGCCTGGGCGATCATCACGTTCTCTTCGCGGTCGGCCGGCAGGTAGTCGATGATCTTGGAGGCCACCGGCTTGATGCGCACGAACTGCACACCGGCGTCCTTGATCCGCTGCTCGACCGCCGCGTCGATCTCGGTGCCGGTCGGCACGATGATCTCGCCGGTCTCGCTGTTCACCACATCGTCGCGCAGGATCTGCCCGGTCAGCGTCACTTCCGGATGCTGCACGTCGAGGCGGGAAAGCACGCGGCGGTACGGCGTCTCGATGAAGCCGTACGGATTGATCTTGCCGTACGACGCCAGGTAGCCGATGAGACCGATGTTCGGGCCTTCCGGCGTCTCGATCGGGCAGATGCGGCCGTAGTGCGACGGGTGAACGTCGCGCACGTCCAGGCCGGCGCGGTCGCGGCTCAGGCCACCCGGCCCCAGCGCCGAGAGGCGACGCTTGTGCGTCAGCTCGGCGAGCGGGTTCGTCTGGTCCATGAACTGGGAGAGCTGCGATCCGCCGAAGAACTCGCGGACCGCCGCCATCACCGGACGGGTCGTGCTGATCAGGCCCTGCGGCGTCACCGTCTCCGGGTCCTGGATCGTCATGCGCTCGCGGATGCCGCGCTCCAGGCGCTGGAAACCGGTGCGGACGTGCATCTGGATCAGCTCGCCCACCGCGCGGATGCGCCGGTTGCCGAGGTGGTCGATGTCGTCCGAGTGGCTGAGCCCGTTGTTGAGGCGGATCAGCTCGCGGATGATCTCCACGAGGTCCTCGACCTGCAGGATGCGGCTCTCCGTCTGGAGGATCTGGTCCTTCTCCCGGTGCAGGCGCTGGTTCAGCTTGTAGCGGCCCACGCGCGCCAGGTCGTAGCGGCGCTCGTTGAAGAAGAGGTTGTCCAGCATCGAGGTCGCGTTGTCGCGCGTCGGGGGATCACCCGGGCGCAGGCGCCGGTAGAGCTCGATCAGGGCATCGTCCTTGGACTTCGTCGGCTCCTTGTCGAGCGTGGTGGCGATGTAGCGACGATCCGGATTCGTGTCGACGCCCTCGAAGGCCGCCAGCAGGTCCTCGTCGCTCTCCAGGCCGATCGCGCGCAGCAGGATCGTCACCGGCATCTTGCGCTTGCGGTCGACCTTGACCGAGATCACGTCACGGTTGGAGGTCTCGAACTCGAGCCACGCGCCGCGATTCGGGATCAGCTTCGCCGTCGACAGGAACTTGCCCGTCGCCGGGTCGCGCTGCCGCTCGAAGTAGACGCCCGGAGACCGCACGAGCTGGGACACCACGACGCGCTCGGCGCCGTTGATGATGAACGTCCCGTCCGAGGTCATCATCGGGAAGTCGCCGAGGAAGATGCCGTCCGGGCCGGTCTCCTTGATCTCGCCGGTCTCCTTCATCACGAGGCGGGCGGAGACGCGCAGCGGCGCGGCGTAGGTGATGTCGCGCTCGCGGCAGAAGACCTCGGCGATGCGGGGATCGAGCTTCGCTCGCTCCTGCTCGTCGCCCTTCGGCATCCGGGTCCACGGCTCATCGAACCGGGGATCGGAGATATAGAGTTCCATCTTGCGATGGTGATCGGTAATCGGGGAAATCTCGTCGAGCAGTTCCTTCAGCCCCTCCTCCTTGAACCACTGGAAGGATTCGAGCTGCACCTGGACGAGATTCGGCATGTCCAGCACGGTGGGAATGCGCGCATAGCTGCGACGATTCGTGCCGGCATTCGCGCTGTCGGGCTGGGCAACGGCCAGCCCGCCTGTCGTGGGTGCAACGTCGGTCAGGACTTCGCGATCAACTGCCATCTACCGCTCCTCTTACGGGGCGTCGTGCGGATTCACGGGCGAATCGCTCCGGCGCCGGAGACTGAACCAAAACCACTGCAGAACCGGAAATCGTGCGATCCCGGCGAAGGCGTTCGCGGGGGAATGGGGACAGGCATCTCCGTCCATCCATGCCAGGGGGCATCGCGACGGGCCCTGAACCCATGCGCGTGCCTCCGTCGGGGCGTTCGGACGGAATCCGGCGGACCGGACCCGGTCGCGACCGCCTCACGGCGTCAGCGATGTCGATGCTGTCGGGGCGAATGAAACGAACGGGGTTCGCGGGATCGACAAGACGTGTGCCTGGGGAGCATCCGCAGCCCGACGGATGACGAATCGCGGCCCCAGCCGCCGGTATCCGGACCAACGCCAAAACGGGAGGGCATACGAACCCCCTCCCGGAAGACCGAGATATGATCTTGTGGTAGGATCACCAGCACACGTTGTCCTGTCCAAGCAGTGTCTCGCCGCGACTCGGCCTTCGCCGAGCATCCGCGCGAACGTATAGTAGACCACATCCCTTCATCTATGTCAACCCCTGTCTCGTTTCGGCAGCCCGGCGCGACCGAGGCTCCTGCATCGGCGTCCGGGCATGCCGCGCCCCGAGACAGTCCTCCCCCAGGTGCATGATTGTCCGGTAACGAATCCGTGCGGGACTCCCAGGAGGGCGGTGCTATACTCCGGCCACGGTCACGCAGGAGAGACGCAGCCTTCCACGACGTCGCTTCTCCGTCTCGGGGTGCCGGCACCTGTTCCGATCGTGTCGCCCCCGATCCTGCGCCCGCATCGATCGTCTCCCCGCCCGCCCGGCCGCGGGATTCGCCTGGACATCCGCATGAAATCAGCTTCCCTGCGCATCTGGCTCCGCCCCGGTCTCGGCATCAAGCGCTGGATCGTGCTCGGCATCCTCTGCATGATCACGATCTCCCTGGCGCTGGCCATGTTCGCCGCCTGGATCTACCGCAACTACGATGTGCCAGCGGGGTCCCAGACCCTCGTCCGCATCGTCACCCTCCAGTTCGTGCCCCATCCGGTCCGCGAGATCGCCCTCCTCCTCCTTGCCAGCGTCGTGCTCGTCTTCGCCTTCCTGCGGCTGAGCGCCTCGATCATCGCCCCCTTCCTCGCCCAGGATTCGTCCGGCCGCGCCATCGCCGAGATCGTCAACGAGCATCGCTTCGGCCCGCTCACCCCGGAGCTGAACGTCGTCGCCATCGGCGGCGGCACCGGCCTCTCCGCCCTCCTGCGCGGCCTCAAGCGCGCCGACATCAACCTCACCGCGATCGTGACCGTCGCCGACGATGGCGGCAGCACCGGGCGCATCCGCTCCGCCTACAACATCCCGGCGCCGGGCGATATCCGCAACTGCCTCGTCGCCATGGCCGACGACGAGTCCGCGATGGGCAAGCTCTTCGACTACCGCTTCAGTGGCACCGACAGCGAACTCGCCGGCCACTCCTTCGGCAATCTCTTCATCACCGCCATGACCCAGGTCTCCGGCAGTTTCGACCACGCCGTGATCGAGTCGGCCCGCGTGCTGAACGTGCGCGGCCGGGTGATGCCCTCCACGATCGAGAACATCGACCTGTGCGCCTATATGGAAGATGGGGAGATCGCCCGCGGCGAATCCGTCATCGCCCATGACGAACGCCGGATCGACCGCATCTTCCTCAGCCCGGAGAGCCCCGATGGCTACGAGCCATCGCTGCAGGCGATCCTGAACGCGGACCTGATTGTGCTCGGTCCTGGCAGCCTCTACACCAGCGTGCTGCCGAACCTGCTCGTGGAAGGCGTCGACCAGGCGATCAAGTGGTCGCGCGGGGCTACCGCCTACGTCTGCAACGTGGCCACCCAGCACGGCGAGACCGATCACTTCGGGTATCGCGAGCACATCCGGGAGGTCATCACCTACCTCGGGGAGAACCGGCTCGACTACGCGATCGTCAACAGCAACCCCGCCGCCGCCGGCACCGCGGTCGCCAGGGGCCTGGATGTGGAAGCGGTCGACTGGGACGGGGAGGAGACCCTCGATGGTGTCACCCTCATCGCCCGCGACGTCGTGAGCGACCGCAATCCGCTGCGCCACGACCCGGAGAAGCTCGCCGAGGTCCTCCTCGACATCGCCCGCGAGGCCCGCGCCGCCTCCCTCAATACCCCCCGCCCGACGATCGAATCGATGCGGGAATACGAGGACGAGAAGGTCACGATCGCCGCCTGACCCGCCTCCATGGGCCACTGGCCATTCGGCCAGCGCGCCGACAGCCGGCCATCCCATGTCGCGGCCTGATTCTTGGTACTCTTGACGGGACAGAGGACGGTCATGCTCCCCGTGGGCATGGGCCGTCATTCGCGCCGAGTGCTGGAGTGCCATTCATGGTCTACAAGGTTGGTATCAACGGGTTCGGCCGCATCGGCCGCCAGGTCTTCAAGGCGGTCCACGAGGGCGGCTTCTCGGACCTCTTCGAGATCGTCGCGGTCAACGATCTGACCGACAACAAGACCCTCGCCCATCTGCTCAAGTACGACTCCACCTACGGCACCTTCGATGGCGATGTCTCCTACGACGAGGACGGCATCATCGTCAACGGCAAGACCGTGAAGGTCCTCGAGGAGCGCGATCCCGCCGCCCTCCCCTGGGGCGAGCTCGGCGTCGACCTGGTGATCGAGTCGACCGGCCGCTTCACGGATGCCGACAAGGCCCGCGCCCATATCGAGGCGGGCGCGAAGAAGGTCATCATCTCCGCCCCGGCCAAGGGCGAGGACCTCACCATCGTCCTCGGCGTGAACGAGGAAGCGTACGACCCCGCCGCGCACACCATCATCTCGAATGCCTCCTGCACCACCAACTGCCTTGCCCCAGCAGCCAAGGTCGTGCATGACACCTTCGGCATCGAGTCCGCGATGATGACCACCATCCACTCCTACACCGCCGACCAGGTGCTGCAGGACGGTCCGCACAAGGACCTCCGCCGTGCCCGGGGCGCGGCGCAGAACATCATCCCCACCACCAGTGGTGCGGCGAAGGCGATGTCGCTCGTGATGCCGGAGCTCAAGGGCCGGTTCGATGGCTTCGCCCTCCGCGTCCCCTCGCCCACCGTCTCCATCGTGGACTTCGTCGCGGTCACCAGCAAGCCGGTGACGGCCGAGGCCGCCAACGCCGCCTTCAAGGCCGCGTCGGAGAGCGACGCGCTGAAGGGCATCCTCGGGTACACCGAGGAGGAACTGGTCTCCACCGACTTCAAGGGCGATTCCCGCTCGTCCATCATCGATTCTCAGCTGACCCAGGTGATGGGCGACCACATGCTGAAGGTCGTTACCTGGTACGACAACGAGTGGGGCTATTCCTGCCGGGTCGCCGACCTCGCCGCGCTCGTCTGCGAGAAGGGCTTCCCTTCCTAGCTCGTTGCGGCAGTATCTGGCTCCCTGCCGCCTATCGGTTGGGACTGCCCGTCGATGCGGCCCTTGTGGCCGCCTGACACCGCAGGCTTCGGCGCGACAGGGGCTCCGTCCATGAATGTGATGGCGGCCACCACCCGTAGCCACCACAGCCAGGACCGCTTCCCGTCCGTCGTTCCACGAACTGCCCCCGCCGGTGCCCGACATCGGTCGGGGGCCGTTTTCGTCCGATTCCAGCGTCCAGGACGATCCCCCGGATCGCCCGCGCCAGACCATCCGAAAGGCGTCCCCGATGCCCAAACGATCCGTCACCACCGCCGATGTCGCCGGCAAGCGCGTCCTCACCCGCGTCGATTTCAACGTCCCCATCAGGAATGGCGTCGTCCAGGACGACACCCGCATCCGCGCCGCCCTGCCCACCATCCAGTGGCTTCGCGAGCACGGCGCCCGCGTCATCCTCACCAGCCACCTTGGCCGCCCGAAGGGCAAGGTCGACGAGAGTTTGCGCCTCGCCCCCGTCGCCGCGCGGCTGAGCGAACTCCTCGATACCCCGGTCGCCAGCGCCACCGATCTCGTCGGTCCGGACGCCCACGCCAGAGTCGCCGCGTTGCAGGATGGCGATGTCCTGCTGCTCGAGAATTCGCGCTTCGAGCCGGGCGAGGAGAAGAACGATCCGGCCCTCGCGCGGCACCTCGCGGATCTCGCCGATCTCTACGTGAACGACGCCTTCGGCGCCGCCCACCGCGCCCACGCCACCGCGGAGGGCGTCGCCCACCTGCTGCCGTCCTATCTCGGCCTCCTCATGCAGCGGGAGGTGGACACACTCGGGAAGCTGCTCGACAACCCGGCCCGCCCCTTCGTCGCGATCATCGGCGGCGCCAAGGTCTCGGACAAGATCGCGATCCTGGAGCATCTGGTCGACCGGGTCAGCTATCTCCTGATCGGCGGTGGCATGGCGAATACCTTCCTGCTCGCCCAGGGCTATCAGGTTGGCAGGTCGCTCGTGGAACCGGACCAGGTGGATCGCGCCCTCCGCATCCTCGCCGATGCCGACAACGCCGGCGTCGGGATCGGCCTCCCCACCGATGTGGTAGTGGCGAAATCGATCGATGACGACGAAGGCGCTGTGGTCGGGCTGGACGACATCGGCGATCGCGCCATCTTCGACATCGGCCCGGAGACCGCCACGGCCTACGCCGAGCACGTGAAGAAGGCGAATACCATCCTCTGGAACGGCCCCCTCGGCGTTGCGGAGAATCCGGCCTTCGCGCGTGGCACCGAGGAGGTCGCCGAGGCGGTCGCCGCCAGCACCGGCGTCACCGTCATCGGCGGCGGCGACTCCATCGCGGCCATCGAGCGGCGCGGGCTCGCGGACCAGATCGATCACATCTCCACCGGCGGTGGCGCCTCGCTCGAATTCCTGGAGGGCAAGGAACTGCCCGGCATCGCCGTCATCCCGGATGCCGATGAGCCTCCCAGCGCGGAGGCCGGAGCATGAGCCGGACGCCCCTCGCCGTCGCCAACTGGAAGATGAACACCGACCTGGAAACCGCGCGCCTCCTTGCCCGGGCCGCCCGCGACGTCCTGGCCGGGGAGCCCGTTGACCTCGATATCGCGCTGTGTCCCCCCTTCCCCTGGCTCGTCCCCGTCGCCGAAGTGCTGGACGGCTCCCCGGTCGGTCTCGGCGCGCAGGATTGCTCGCCGGAGCGGGACGGGGCGTTCACCGGCGATGTCTCCGCCGCCATGCTCGCGCCATGGTGCGAGTTCGTCCTCGTCGGCCACTCGGAGCGCCGCCATGGACACGGCGAGACCGATGCCCTCGTCCGCCGCAAGCTGGAGGCGGTCCTCACCCAGGGGATGCAGCCCATCCTCTGCGTCGGGGAACGCGAATCGGAGCGCGAATCGGGCCAGACCGGCGCGGTGATCGAGACCCAGGTCCGGGCCGCGCTCGACGGCCTGCCCGAAGCCGCCATCGCCCGCGTGATCGTGGCTTACGAGCCCGTCTGGGCGATCGGTACCGGGCGCACGGCCACCGCCGCCGATGCGCAGGAGGTCGCGGCCCAGGTTCGCGCCCTGCTCGCCGCGCACGCCCCAACCCACGCCGAGGCGATCCGCATCCTGTACGGGGGGAGTGTGAAGGCGGAGAATGCCGCCGCCCTCACCGCTGGCGCGGATGTCGATGGGGTACTGGTCGGCAGCGCCAGCCTCGATCCCGCGGGATTCGCCGCCCTCTGCCATGAACTCGCCACTGGGCCCGGCTGACGGGCAGTCCCGCCGCCCGCATCGCGATTCGGCCGTAACGACTGGCGCGCCAGGGGCGGCGGGGAATTGAACGCCGCCGCGTGGGATGGTACGCTCACGTTCGACAGGGAGCGGCGGTGTCGCTGGCTCCGGTGTCATCCATTCGCGGCATGAAGGACGGACGAATCTCGTGCATGTAGCGCTCAACCTCGCGACCATCATCGTCGCCATCGTGCTCATGGTCACCATCCTGCTCCAGAGCAAGACCTCGGCATTCGGTGGCGGCATGGGCGGCGATTCCGGGTCGATCGTCAAGACCCGCCGCGGCTTCGAACAGACGCTGTTCCAGTTCACGATTGGAACCGCGGTTGTCTTTGTTGTGCTCTGCGTCCTCAGCGGCCTGCTGCTCTAGCGGGTCGACTGGGCGGGAGAATCCCAAACCTGCGACGCAATTCTAATGGGGCGGTTCGGTGGCACATACGCTCCTCTGTGTACCCGTCGTGTTGACAGGCCAGGCGGCGCAAGCCGTTTGAATCCGGCAAAACCGAGGAATACAATGTGCCCGACATCAGGCAAGTCATAGCGGATCGGGCTTGCCAGGCGTAACCGCCAGTGTCCGTGGAGGATTGCAGTCATGCCGTTCGGAATCGGGGCTCCAGAGCTCGCCATCATTCTCGTCATCGTCGTCATCATCTTCGGCGTCGGCAAGCTGCCGGAAATCGGGGGCGCCCTGGGCAAGGGCATCCGCGAGTTCAAGCAGGAAACCGGGGTCGATGAGAACGGCAAGCCCATCGAGGACGCCAAGCTCGACAAGGGCACGTCCACGACGGCCTCCACCCTCACGGCGACCACCAAGTCCGCCGAGGATGTGGCCCCGAAGCAGCCGGTGGCCTCTGGAGTGCGCGCCGACGACATCTAGGCTCAGCACGGATGTCGGCCAGACGGAACTCGCTCACCACGCCACCAAGTGACATCGAATGGGTTCCTGTGGGAATGGCCGGTGTGGGATTCATCCCCACCGGCCATCGCCATGCCTGCGCCACCTCCGCCATCCCCGTTCGCCCAGCCTGCCGACCGCGCCCATCCGGACGCCGCACATTGACCGATGAGGGGCCACCCCGACCATGACCGACTCCAGGCCGTCCGACGCATTCGCCCGCTCATCGGCCCCCGACGACCCGCTCGATCCCAGCCAGCAACTTCCCCCGGCCGCCGAGGCGACGCCGGTCGATCCCGCCGCGACGCCGCCGAAGAAGCGATCGTCCGCCACGCGTGAGATCATCGAGACCCTCATCCTCGCGCTGGTGATCTTCGTGCTCGTGCGCTCCGTCGTCCTCAACTTCAAGGTCGATGGCCACAGCATGGACTACAGCTTCGACAACGGTGAGATGCTGCTGGTCAACCGCAACGCCTACTTCAACCTCGGCACCTCGAAGATCACCGGCTGGCTCCCCTTCTGGGACGATAATGACTACCTCTTCCACGGACCCCGCCGGGGCGATGTCATCGTCTTCAACCCGCCGATCGCCAACAACGACAAGCCCTTCATCAAGCGCGTGATCGGCCTTCCAGGAGATACTGTGGAGACGCGGAACGGCACTGTCTACGTAAATGGTGTCGCCCTGGACGAGCCATACATCAGCGACCGGCCCAGCCTCTGCAACAACGGCACCTCCGACTGCGCGCCCGTCACCGTGCCGGAGGGCGAGATCTTCGTGATGGGCGACAATCGCACCAACTCCGAGGATTCCCGCTACTTCGGGACGGTGCCCATCAAGAACGTCATCGGCAAGGCGTGGATCACCTACTGGCCGAAGGACGATATCGGCGTCGTGCCGCACTACTCCTACGACAATGTCCCCGCTCCGTCGGATGCCGCGACGCCTGAACCCTGACCGACCCATCCCCCCGGATACCACGAGAAACGGCGGCGGGATGGCCCAACTAATCCCGCCGCCGTTTACCTTACAGCCGCCCGG
>JBQCJS010000311.1:0-2663 GCA_051952485.1 Thermomicrobiales bacterium
GGGGTGGGAATTGTGGGTTCCAGGTGGTCCATCGTGTCCGCGCGCCGGACCGTTGTCGGGCGCGCAGTGCAGGCACGGTCGCGTGATGATCTTCAGTGTCCCACGGTCCGGATGCCAATGGCGCACGCGACCAGGGAAGCGTTGCCATCGGCCCGCTTCCCGTCCTCGGTCACCAGCGTGTCTTCCAGGCCGATCCGGGTCTCCCGGCCGTGGGCGAGCGCATCCCGCAGCAGGGGCCAGGCGGCTGGCCCATCGCTGTGCTGGAGGCGTGGCGCCGCGATCCGGGCCCGGTCGAGGGCGGCATGGATGGCGTGCGCCGTGGCGAGGATCGCGGCCACATCGTTGTCGTGCTCCGCGGCGAAGGGTTCCACGAGGATGCGGGTGATCCGCGCGGCCAGTCCGGAGGCGACGAGGATCGTCACATCCTCCACGGTCGCGAGCCCGGCCTCGATCCCCACCCCCGCGGTGAGCAGGGCGTCCATGACGCGGGTCGCGCCATGTTCCGAGAGATTAACGGAGGCGTAGTCGGGGGCCGTCCAGCCACGGATGGCGGCCAGCCGGAGTTCGAGATCGGGTTCGATCCAGTCCCCGGTCGTGACGCCCACGGGGAGGCCGGAGGCCGCCTTCATCCGCGACACGAGGTCGTCCACGGTGACGGGATCGACCGTCTCCCTGCCGGCCGCATCGCGGGGATGCAGGTGGATCGCCCCGGCGCCGGCCGCCGCGACCGCGCCGGCATCACGGACGAAGTCCTCCACCGTCATCGGGGCGGCGGGATGGTCGGTTCGGGTGGTGCGGCCGTTCAGGGCCGCCTGGATGAGGGGTGCGCGGGACTGCTGGGTGGATGTAGACGTCGACATGGATTCAGGTAGGGGCGTGGACACGGCATTCCTCCGGTGATCGACAGCGCGATGGGTCGATCATCGGAGGGCATGCGGACAGATTCGGTCCGATTCCTTGACCGGAACCGCGCTACTGCGACGGCGCGTCGGGATCGCCGGATGCCTCGGGTTCGGCGTCCGGCTCGGGGAACGGGTGGGATGCGGGCGGAGGATGCACCTCCGGCAGGCCGACCGCATCGTCCAGCACCGCGCCTTCGGTGGAGGCTGCCTCTTCCAGGCGGGCGCCGCGCACGTCGGCCCGCGAGAGGTTCGCGCGGTCCAGGTTCGCGCCGGTGAGGTCTGCGGCGTCGAGGTGGGCGCCGCTGAGGTCCGCCTCGGCGAGGTTCGCCTCCGTGAGCCGTGTGCCACGGAGCCACGCTTCCCGCATCGAGGCATGGGAGAGGTCGGCCTCACTCAGGTCGTCGCCCGAGAGGCTGATGTGATCGAGGTTCTTGCCGGCGAGGTCGTCTTTCGGCATGGCGGGTTCCTTCCGGGTGGGATGCAGGATAGTGAGGGAACGCAGTCCGATGGGCGCGCGGCGGCAGCGACGCCAGCGCGATCATCGCCAGTGCAACGCTCGTGCCAGTGGCGACGTTCATCCAGCGACGGCGACCCGCCCTGATGAGGTTGTCCGTGCAGACCGCTATCATTAGGATGCGTCCAGCCCTGGCATGACCGGCACCGCGTTGGTGGCGGCCCAGGGCAGCGAACCGGTATGGGGCGAAGCAGGTATGGATACCGTTCTGGTGGTGTTGGTGCTGATCGTCGTGCTCGCGTTGCTGGCGGGTATCGGCTACTTCTTCGTGCGGGAGGCGGGGCAGGAGAACGTCCAGGAATGGTTGACCGCACCCCGCCAATTGAAGCAATCGGTCTCGGCCTTCGTGGCCCGGCCCGCCCCGGTGAGCGGCCACGACCCTGGCGTGAAGCTCGATCCCGCCCTGGCGCGGCCGGCGGGCGCCAGCGGGCGGGTGGTGGCGGGTCCGGCGCAGGAGCCGGCGCTGCCCTACGCCTACGACACTGCGGCGCTCCGTGACCTGCGCGATGAGTTCCGCGATGAACTGCGGCAGGCGGCGACGCTCACCCGGGAGTTCGATGCGCGGCTGACGCGGATGGAATCGGCGCTCACCGATGTGCGCCGGATGCCGGACGATGTCGGGCGCTCCCTGCGCGAGCAGGAGGAACGTCGCCAGCGGGAGTTCGACCGCCTGCAGCACGAGATCGGCACGATGCGGCTGACGCTCGGCCGTTGGGGGGAGCGCCGGGGTGAGGCGCTGGCGGAGGTCTATGGCAACCTCGCGAAGGTGGAGGTCGCGTTGGCGGCGGTGGTGAACCCGATGCTGTTGCCGGGCGAGGCGCTGGTGCTGCCGACGGAGTTCACGCCGGAGGCGTTGCAGTGGAACGCCTGGGGTGAGGTGGGGGAGCGCGCGTTCGCGTTCGGCAATGCCTTCAATCAGAACCGCTACGTGCTGGACGAGGACCTGGCGATCCAGGTGGAGGCCTTCATCATGAGCCTGCGGCAGGGCCTGACGCGGGATGTCTTCCCGGCGGTGCGGGACGGCAACCCGACCGACGCGCAGATGGCGCAGATGCGGGCCGGCCTCTCGGCGATCGTCGCGGAGCTGCCCTCGGTGCGGCGGACGATCGAGATCTCCTATCGGGAGATCGGCACGCCGTCGGCTGGTTCGGCGGCGGCCGTCTCCTCGCGTGAGGACGTGATTGGCCGGAGCGTGCCGGTGGATATGGACGCCGGTGGAGAGCCGGACGCGATCCCCGGGACCGATC
>JBQCJS010000312.1:0-10836 GCA_051952485.1 Thermomicrobiales bacterium
ACGTTCATCGGCGCGCGCCTCGACGAGAGCCCGTTCCACTTCCTGGGCGATCCGCTCCGGAGACTGATCGGCGAAGGCCTCGCCAACCTCCCCAAGGATCGCGAACGCCTGCTCCCGCTCCGCATCCCAGCGATTCAGGCGCTCCAGATCCTCCACCGAAACAATCGCGGCAACCGGGATACTTCCCTTCCTGATCAGCACCCGCGCCTCTCGCCGGAAGACCTCGTCGAGCAATGCGCTCAGGCGTGGCCGCGCTTCGGTGAACTTGAGGACCTGGGTGGGAATCGCGAGCTTCTGCATGGTCGCTCCTCTCGGGATCGGATACCGTTCGGCCATACCCCATGGGTACAGATCGGACGCGGATGGGCATGTGATACGATGGAGGCACGGCTCCGCCCCATGTGGCGGACCGCCCCGTTCCGCCTGGCATCGCCCGGCACTGCGATCCACCCTCACGAGAGGAGGTGTGCAATGAGCACCATCACCATCATGGCCCTTGCCACCATCCCCAACCCCTCTCGTCCCGATCGCGGAGCCGCCCACCGCTGCGTTCGCCAGGATCGCGGAATCCCCCGCACGTAATCCCGATCCCGCAATCGCCATCGTCACCGGGCGCTCCCTCCCAGGAGCCACGCCTCTTCATGCCCAGACGCCTTTCCCGTGCCAACCAGACCCGGTTCGACGACCGCCTCGATCTCGACATCCTGACGGACAACGACGATCACGAGGCCTTCAGCTTCATCACCTACGCCACCTTCGATGACGAGATCCGTCCCGACCGTGGCATCCACGCCCCGGATATCCCGCTCGACTTCTTCAACGACGGCCTGATCTCCGCCGTGGAGCAGGTCGTCTCCAGCGGCAAGGAGGGCACCGTCTACGCCTGCCTCGCCGGGGAGCAGGCCCCGCCCGGCCACGACCGCCTCGCCGTGAAGATCTACACCCCGCGCGAGGTGCGCTCCTTCCGCAACGACGCCCGCTACACCGCCGGTCGCCAGGGCCACGGCAAGCCCGACCGCCGGATGGAACGCGCCATGGCGAAGAAGACGCGCACCGGCCTGCGCGGCAAGGAGCAATCCTGGATCGGGCACGAATTCGTCACGCTCCAGGCCCTCCACGCCGCCGGCGCCCGCGTGCCGGAACCCTTCCGCCAATCCGAACGCGCGGTCCTCATGGAGTTCATCGGCGATGCCGATGGCCCCGCGCCACGCCTGAAGGAAACCCCGGTCGGCGTCGAGGACGGACGCCGTCATTTCCGCGTGCTGATGGAGCAGATCGAGCTCTGGCTCACGTGCGGCATCATCCACGGCGACCTCTCGCCCTTCAACATCCTCGTCCATCGCAACGAGGTGGTCGTGATCGACTTCCCGCAGGCCGTCGACCCGTGGACGAACCCGGATGCCCTCGACTTCCTGGAACGGGATATCGCGAATGTCGTCCGCCACTTCACCCCGGCCGGCATCGCGGTCGATCCCGTCGCGCTGGCCCGCAGCATGTGGCACGCCCACCGCACGAACCGCCGGTGAACGCCCGGAGGGGACTGGCGACGCTTGGGAGCGATCGCCAGTCCCATTGTCCGTCCGGCCTTCGCCGCCTCACGAGACGAGCGCGATCCGGGACGGTTCGCCACGAAGACAACGGGGGTTCGGCAGGATCGATCTTCGTGATCGCCCTGGTGGCCCTGGCGATCCCGGGCGATCACCGGTCGCAGCGAGGATCGCCGTCCACGCGAGCCACGCCCATACGAGGAACCCAATCGAATCGGGCTTGGCTCTATCTGCATCGCACTATCTATGGAAGAAGGGCCCGGAGGGAACCGCTGTATGGTGCGTCCGTACTGGCTCGTTCCGGTATGCGGTCGCGGCTGGATGTGTCGCCGGGGACTTTACACCGCTTGGGCGCTCTCCTATCCTGCCGATATTGGTCTGACAACCTGATCACAAGGCCGAACGCATGGAGTCTCCGTTCACCTCGGTCTCGGTCACGAGATCGTATGAACAGATCGTCAAGCAGATTCACGACGCCATTCGCTCCGGCTCGCTGGCGCGGGGAGCCCGCCTCCCTACCGAGCGCGAGTTGAGCGATACCTTCGGCGTCAGCCGCTCCGTCGTCCGTGAGGCCGTCAAGGTCCTCGCCGCCCAGGGCATCGTCGAATCCCGCCAGGGCAGCGGTACGTACGTGGTCGATTCGCCTGCCCCGTTCGTCTCCCGCACGATCATGCTCGATGTCCCGATGGAGGAGAGCGCCATCGAGCAACTGATCGAGTTCCGCGAGGTGCTGGACACCCTCGCCGCCCATCGCGCCGCGCTCCACCGTTCCGACGACCAGCTCGCCGAGATCTTCCGCGCGGTCGATCTCTCCCTGCGAGGGGCCGAAACCGACGATCTCCAGGTCTTCGCCGAAGGGGATCTCCTCTTCCATTCCCTGATCGACCAGGCCGCCGCGAACGTCTACATCGCCATTGCCAGCAGTTCCGTCCGCCAGACGCAGAGCGAGATGAGCAGGCTCTACGCCTCGCAACCCGGCTCGTTCATGGTCGCCTCGAGCCAGCACCGCGCGATCGCCGAGGCCATCCGCGACCAGGACGCCCCCCGCGCCGAACACCTGATGCGCGAACACGTCCGCTACTCCGGATCGTTCCTGCTCCAGATCCCGAAGGACATCAGCATCACCCAGACCGACTGACCGCCTGTCCCGATATCCCTGCGCCGACATCACGCCTGTCGGCCCATCGCCTTCACCAGAGATTCCGCCATCGCCGCCGGTGGCCGGATAGGGAGGAGTTTGCCCGCTCGCCGAACCACCACTGCCGCCTTCCCGACATGGGTCCATGCGAGACCGATCGTTCAGCCTCTTCAATGGAGACGAGCACCACCATGTCCAGCACCGCCAACCTCTCCCGCCGCCGCATGATCCAGGGCGCATCCGCCATCGCCGGCGCCGCCATCCTCAGCCGCACCCCCGGCGCCTCCGCCCGCCCCCTCGACCCCAGCACCTACCGGCTCGCCGCGCAGGGCACGCTCTCCGGCAAGGTCGTCATCGGCATCAACAGCAACCCGGAGGACAGCGTCAAGCAGGCGCTCTCCGACGCCTACAAGGCGCAGCAGCCCGGCGTGGAGATCGTCTGGGAGACGGCGGACCACAAGGGCGACGAGTACGTCAGCTGGCTGGGCACCCAGCTCGCCGCCGACCCGATCGAGCTCGATGTCGTGGCCGGGAACTACGTCTCCACCTTCCGCGGCTACGTGAACATGGACCAGTACCGCGGCACCACCAATCCCTACACGAACCAGATGTGGGATGCCGACCTCAACTGGGACTTCTTCCGCGCCGTGAACGCCACCGGCAGCCGCATCATGCTGCCGACCCGCAGCGTCCACATCAACTGGTTCTACAACGGGGACCTCTTCACCAAGGCCGGGGTCGATGCGCCTCCCACCACCTGGGAGGAGTTCATCGCCGTCTCCGAGAAGCTGGATGCCGCCGGCATCACCCCGGTCGGCATCAACTTCATCTGGCAGCTGCCGCAGTGGTTCTCCGAGATCTATTTCGATCAGTACCACATCAAGTGGGTGGAGACGGTGCGCGCCCAGGACGGCGACTGGAACTACGATCCCGACCTGGATGGCAGCTTCACTTTCGATCCCACCGATCCCTTCATCCACAACAAGTACACCTACAGCCCGCAGCGCTTCTACAAGGCGGTGCAGGATGGCACGCTCCGGTTCGACACCCCGGAGATCATCGAGATCATCACCAACTTCAAGAAGATGTTCCCGAAGTACGCCACCGATGACATGTTCGTCACCAGCGATACCTACACCAAGTTCCTCCAGCAGAAGGTCGCCATCCTCGCCGACGGCTCCTGGTCGCTCGGCCAGCTGAAGGCCGACCTCGCCTCCCTCAGCCCGGAGCGCCTGAAGGAGCTGGAGATCGACGCCGATACGGTCGCCACCTTCGAGTGGGGCACCTTCGAGAACCCGGCCATGGAAGGCGAGCTGGTCCAGTGCCCGCCGCGCTCGGTCGAGTCCGCCACCGGCGAGTACATCAGCGTGATCGAGAAGGACCAGGACCAGACGAACCTCACGATGGACTTCGTCATGTTCTGGCTCAGCAAGGTCGGCTACCAGCCCTACCTGGATGCGCAGTGGGAGGTTGCCGGCTTCTCGCCCGGCGGCCCGCTGCAGGTGCGTGGCGTCACCGTCCCCGAGACGGAGACCGCCCTCTTCGAGCACCTCACGGAGATGGGCAACGCCGAGATCAACTACAACGGCTTCTGGGTCGCTGGCGCGGGAGGCCAGCACCTCGACAACCTGCACAACCTGATGGCCGATGCCCTCAACGGCAAGATCACGCCCGAGGACTACGCCAAGCAGTTGCAGGCCTACCACGAGAAGAACTTCGCCGATTACCTCGATCTCGCCCAGCTGACGCAGGAGGATCTCGACGATCCGGCCCGCCAGCCGGGCACCTGATCCCGGCCCGCCGCCGGCCGGTGGGCCACCGCGGCAATGCCGGACCGTGGCGAGGATACGTTCCTCGCCACAGTCCGGCCGGCCACCCGCAAGCACCCCTCGCCTGATCCCCCTGCTCCAAAGAGGAAGGTTCGATGTCCGGGACCCGCAAGCGTCTCCTCCTGGGCGGGCTGCTGCTGCTCGTCGTGCTCGTCAACGGTGCCTTCTGGCTCGCCACCAGCCGCGCTGGCGGCGGCTCCCTGCTCACGGCCACCGAGATCCAGAGCGATCAGCTGATCGCCGCCACGCAGTTCCCCGACCGCGGCATCGCCGTCACCACCCGCACCAACGAGATCGTGCGCTACACCGCCGATCTCGCGCCGAACGGATCGGTGCATGTGGAGGATACGGTCGGGGCGATCGCGCCAGGTGCGGACGGCTCGCTGCTCGTCGGTTCGACGAAGGGCGCCGTCACCGTCTACTCGCCGGACCTCACGCCAGGCGAGAGCGTGAAGGTCAATGGCCGCGTGATGGGCCTCGCCGAATCGCCCGCCGGGGATGGCTACTACGTCGCCCACGGCGTCGGCGCCTTTGGGGTGCGCTTCTACATCAGCTTCGTGCCCACCGGCGCGACGGAACCGGCCTTCACCTTCCAGGTCGGGCAGCCGATCACCGCGCTCGTCCCCTGGCAGGATGGCGTGCTCTTCGGCACCGGGAACTCCCAGGTCGGCTACTTCACGAAGGCCGCACCGGACAAGGCCGCGTGGACGACCCTGCTGAAATCGCCCATCTCCCGCATCGCCACCGCGGGCGACGACAACGCGATCATCCTCGCCGGGGACGAGAAGGGCGGCGTCGCCCAGCTCGATGCCACCGGCGGCATCACCTGGCAGGCATCGGTCGGGCAATATGCCGTGCGCGGCCTCAACCGCGACCCCGACACCGGCAACATCCTCGCCGGCGATGCGAACGGGTCGCTCTCCATCCTCGGCAGCGGCGGCGCGTCCATCTACCAGGGACCGATCGCCGGCACCACCGACCTCGAAGCGATCCTGCCCACGAACGACGGCTGGGTCGTCATCCCCCGCAGCGGCACCTGGCAGTCGCTCGATCCCGCCGCCGCGCAGGGTGCCACCAGCGCCTCGAACCTCCGTGTCGGCTGGATGGCCGCCAATGGCGTGCTTGCCGTGCTCGGCGCCGCGACGGCCATCGCCCTCGTCGATTCGTGGAGTGTCTCGGCGCGGCGCATCCTGAAACGGGCGTGGCGCGGGCGGATGGGCTATCTCTTCGCCATCCCGGCGATCGCCCTCATCGCGCTCTTCAGCTATTACCCCTCCGCCATGGCGATCTACTACTCGTTCACCAACTACAGCCTGCGCTCCATTACCAGATGGGTGGGTTTCGACAACTATCACACCATCCTCTTCGACGATCCCTACTTCCGCGTCGGCATCAAGAACATGGCCATCCTCACCATCACCAGCGTGATCAAGACGCTCACCGTGCCCCTCCTGATCGCGGAGCTCATCTTCTGGTTGCGCCGCTCCTGGCATGCCTACGTCTTCCGGACCCTCTTCATCCTGCCGACCGTCGTCCCCGGTCTCGTCTTCACCCTCATGTGGCGGCAGATCTACGACCCCGACACCGGCCTCCTGAACGAGGTCCTCGGCCTCTTCGGGCTGGAGCATCTCCAGCGGGCCTGGCTCGGCGATCCGGACACCGCGCTCTGGGCCATCATCGGCGTCGGCTTTCCGTGGGTGGATGCCTTCGCCCTGCTCATCCTGCTCGGCGGCCTGCTGAACATCAACGGCGACTACTTCGATGCCGCGAAGGTCGATGGCGCCTCCGTCTGGCAGCGCTTCCGCCACGTCGACCTGCCCTTGCTGGTGCCGCAGTTCCGCATCCTGCTCTTCTTCGCCATCGCGGGCACCATCCAGGGCTTCGTCTCGATCTTCATCCTCACGCGCGGCGGTCCCGGCATGACCACCTATATCCCGGCGCTCCAGATGTACAACCGGATCGCCGATGGCGACTTCGGGTATGCCTCGGCGGTGGGGGTGATCCTCTTCCTGATCGTGCTGGTGATGACCTTCATCGTGCTTCGCTTCCGCCGCAACGACGGCATCGAATCCGCCTGATGGCGAAGGAGGCTCCCGTGGCTTCGACGCTCTTCACATCGCAAAGGACCCAGGGGGACTCGCGACGGCGCTGGTTCGGCGCCCTGGGCACCACCGCCCACTACGCCATCCTGGTGCTCTTCCTCTTCCTCACCTTCTTCGTCTTCGTGCTGATGGTCTCGCTCTCGTTCCGCCGGTCCATCCTCATCTACCTGAACTTCTGGGACTGGCCCTGGCCGCTCTACTTCGGCAACTACGAGACGGCGTTCATCGACCTGATCCCCTCCGCCGTACGCACGCTGACCGTCACCGCCGGCTCCATCGCGGGCATCCTCGTCATCAGCGCGCTGGCGTCCTACGCCTTCGCCCGGATCGACTTCCCCGGCCGCGACATCGTCTTCTACCTGACGCTCGCCGTGATGATGATTCCCGGCGTCATCCTGCTCACGCCGCACTTCATCCTGGCGAACAACCTCGGCCTGCGCGGATCGCTCTGGGGCCTCATCGTCTTCTACGTCGCGGGCGGGCTGCCCTTCGGCATCTTCCTGATCACCACCTTCTTCCGCAGCCAGCCCGCCGAGATCTTCGAGGCCGCTCGCATCGATGGCGCCAGCGAATGGCAATCGCTGATCAGGATCGCCCTCCCCCTCGCCTTTCCCATCCTCGTCACCGTGGCGATCATGAACTTCGTCTCCATCTACAGCGATTTCATCTGGCCGTCGCTGATGCTGCGCCAGCACCAGCAGACGATCATGCTCGCCCTGGAGCAGTACAACCCGGCATCCAGCGAATTCACGACCCGCCCGGACATCGGCAAGCAGACCGCCGGCTACATCGTGGCGACGATTCCCCAGCTCATCGTGTTCTCGGTCGGCATGAAGTACTTCATCAAGGGGGTGACCTCCGGCGCCGTCAAGGCCTGATCGACAACCACCGTCCGCAATGCGGAACGACACGGACATTCGGTGCCGCAATGCGGACCGACGACCCCACACCCTCCCGTAGGTGCGGCCCTGATGGCCGCCTCTGCGAATGAACAACCGCCCCTGCCATGCAAGGAGCACCACCCCATGACCACGTCCGCACAGGAGCGGAACACCACGACCCCGTCCAACCGGAAGGACCGCCCGAACTGGCACGAGGACGCCTTCTTCGGCATCCACTACGACCTCCACGCCGGCCCGCAGGACACCGAACTCGGCCGCGAACTCAGCGTCGATCACCTCGTGGAGCGCCTGGAGCGGGTGATGCCCGACTGGATCCAGTGCGATTGCAAGGGCCACGAGGGCATGACGAGCTGGCCCACGAAGGTGGGCTATACCTCGCCCGGCGTGGTGCAGGACTCCCTGAAGATCCACCGCGAGGCCACCCGCAGGCTCGGCATCCCGCTCGGCATGCACTATTCCGGCGTCTGGGATACCCAGGCGATGGAACATCACCCGGAGTGGGCGCGCCTCGACGCCGACGGCAACCCCGACCACCGCGACATGGGCGATTGGGCGCTCTCCACCAGCCGCCTCAGCGGCTACACCACCGAGTACATGATTCCCCAGCTGCTGGAGATCGTGGATACCTACGATGTGGACGGCTTCTGGGTCGATGGCGAGAACTGGGCCTCCAAGCCGGATTGGCGGGAGGCCTGCCAGCAGGAGTTCACCGCCCGCACCAGGATCACCGAGATCCCGCACGCCCCCGGCGACGCCCACTGGCGCGAATGGCTCGATTTCCACCGCGATCTCTTCGTGGAGCACGTCACCGCCTACGCGAATGCCGTCCACGAGCGGAAGCCGGAATGCCTCGTCGTCTCCAACTGGATGTACACGATGCGGCAGCCGGAGGCGATCGCCGCCCCGATCGACTACATCAGCGGCGACTTCGACTCCAAATGGGGCGCCGATCGCGCCGCCGTCGAGGGCCGGATGCTGGACGGTCGCGACGTGAGCTGGGACCTGATGGCCTGGGGCTTCACCAAGGCGACCCCGCACCACGACGCCCAGCCGTGGATCCTGAAGTCCGCCACCCAGCTCGCCCAGGAGACCGCCGAATGCGTCGCCCTCGGCGGCGCGGTGATGATCTACGACACGCCGCAGCGCACCGGCTGGCTGACAGACTGGCATCAGGACACCTTGGCGGAGGTCGCCCGCTTCTGCCGCGCCCGCAAGGAGACCTGCTTCAGGAGCGATTCCCGCTCGCAGGTGGCCGTCATCCACTCGGTCGCCGACTACTACGACAAGGTGAACGGCACCTACGCCTTCGGCGCGAACAACCTTCCCATCGAGGGCGCGCTCCACATCATGCTGGAGCAGCAGATCTCCACCGACGTGATGGTCGATTCCGCCTTCCTGGCGCACCACGACCGCTACCGGCTCGTCATCCTGCCCGAGCGGTCGAAGGTCTCGCCGGACCTTCACGCCGCGCTGGATGCCTTCCTCCGCGACGGCGGTCACCTGATCGTCTCCGGCGCAACCTGCTCCACCGACTACCCGGACTGGGTGCTCGCGACCCCGGACGGCGACCCGATCGAGCCCTTCACCTACGTCCCGGTCGCCCAGCGCGCGGTCGGCATCAAGGGCCCCTGGCAGCCGGTGACGCCGGCGGACGGCACGGATATCTGGGTCCGCGCGATGCGGCAGCAGGAACGCGCCAAGGACGAGACCGAGCGCGCCATCGTCACGCATAATGCGCTCGGCAAGGGCACCGTCACCGCGATTCACGGCGCGATCTTCGAGGACTATCACTCCGGCCACCCGCCCCTGACCCGCGATTTCATGCGCTCGCTGGTCGATCGCCTCGGCATCGCGTGGGAGGTGGAGGTCACCGGGCCACCGGCACTCGAGGTCGTCACCCGCACGCAGGGCGACCAGCTGGCGATCAACCTCATCAACCGGGGCGCCGGGGAAACACTCTCCCCGCACCGCCCGCAGTTCGACGAGCTGACGCCGATCGACCGCGTCCTGGTGCGCGTGCGCCGGGACGAGCAGCCGCGTTCCGTGCGGTTCGAGCCGAGCGCCGATCCGGTGACGTGGAGCTGGCAGGATGGCATCGTCTCGATCGTCGTGCCATCGGTGCGCATCCACGACATCGTGGTGATCGCCTGAACCGACCGGGTTTGGACTCGCATGACTGACAGGGCATCCCGATGAAGATCACCGCAGTGGAAACCACCGTCCGCACCGAACCGGTCGTCGACCAGTTCGTCTGGCGCAAGGGCCTGCCCGGCTCCGGCACCGAGAACGAGAGCGTCGAACTCCGCATCGAGACCGACGAGGGCATCACCGGCTACGCCTATTCCTCGCACGGCACGATCATGCAGGACATCGTCAACCGCCGCCTGCGCGAGGAGCTGATCGGCGCCGACCCGCTGATGAAGGAGTATCTCTGGCACCGTGTCTGGGAGCTCGATCGCCTGGAGGAGATCCCCATCTACGGCCTCGGGCTCGTGGACATGGCGCTCTGGGACATCACCGCGAAGGCGGCCGGTTTGCCGCTCTACAAGCTGATCGGCGGCTTTCACGACCGCATCCCCGCCTACGCCAGCACGGTCACCTACGCGACGGTCGAGGAGTTCCTGGACATCGCGGACCAATGCCTGGCGGCCGGATTCCGCGCGATCAAGCTCCACGCCTGGGGCGACCCGCGCAAGGACGCCGCGCTCGGGCAGGCGCTGCGCAAGCACGTCGGCCCGGACATCGACCTGATGTACGACGGGTCCGCCGGCTTCGACCTGCTGGACGCGATCTACGTGGGACGGGCGCTGGGCGAGGCCGGGTTCCTCTGGTACGAGGAGCCGATGCGGGAGTTCAACATCGGCGCCTACCAGCGCCTGCGGGAGAAGGTGGACATCCCGCTGCTCTCCGGCGAGACATCGGACGGCGTGCATTTCAACATCGCGGACTTCATCGAGCAGAAGGCCGCCGACCTCGTGCGCACGAGCACGCACTACAAGGGTGGCGTGACCGGCGCCCTGCGGATCGCGCACCTGGCGCAGTCGTTCAACCTGCGGGCGGAGGTCCACGGCGGCGGCGCCCCGAACCTGCACATCGCCTGCGCGATCCCGAACACGACCTACTACGAATCGCTGGTGCGCACGAACCCGATCAAGGTGGAGGCCGGGATCGGCCCGGACGGCTGCATCTCGCCGCCGGAAGTCCCCGGCATCGGCTGGGACGCGATGCCGGGATAGTCCCCTTCGCTCCGTAGCGGGCCAGCTCGTCTGGCCCATCGGGCGCGGGGATCGGCTCCATGGATCGGTTGACATGGTGGCG
>JBQCJS010000313.1:0-8478 GCA_051952485.1 Thermomicrobiales bacterium
TGGGGGGGCCGCCTTGCCGGGGCCCCCCACACACGACCGGATTGGCGGGAGGGTCGGTCGGACCACAACCGAACCCTCGCCGTGGTCGTGGCTGCTGCGGCCGGTGGTTCGCCGGTACCTCAGCACAGGACAAGGAAGGCGAGGTGGTCTACTACGGATCGCTCCCACGAGATGCAGGCGATCATGCCTGCCACCACTCCATCGGATTGCGGTGCACGGCCCGATGCGCAGGAGCCCTGGAGCCGGAATCGGTTGGACCAAGGCCGATCCTGTCCCTTGGCTGCTGTGGCGCTACGAGCATGTCGTAGACCGGCTGCCAAACGGAGGGTTCTCGGCAACAAGCCGCCTGTGGGGACTGCGCCGGGGGCATTCGGCAATGGGCCACCGGGGTCGGGTCAGGCGACGGTCACCGCATAGGAGGCGAGGGCGTGCCGGAACGCCTCCTTCGTCTCTTCCAGGTGCTGCGTCTCCGTCGAGAGATCCATCTGCAGCACGGATGCCCGCTGGGTGATGACCGTCCGGGCCAGGGTCGGGTTGAACCAGAGCGGAAAGGTGCTGCTGCCCCGGAGCGCGGCCAGCTTCGTCGCCAGCCCATCGATCAGCCCGTCGAGCCGGATCACCTCCTGCTCGGCCCAGTGGAGCCGGCGGCGCACCCCACGGTCGGTGGAGGTGCCCGCCAGGTGGCTGCTCTGTTCGTCCAGCGTGCGGAGATCGGCCAGGTCCCGGTTGTGCCAGGCGTCGTTGATGCGCAGCATCATCTCCTGGCAGAGCTGGCGTTCGGCCTCGGTCGTGGCCAGATCGGGATGGAAGCGGCGCGCCAGCGACCGGTGGAGCGAGCGGATCTCCTGCTCGACCTCGTCCGGGAGGCGTTCGCGGTCGGCCCGGCTGCCGCGCATCATCCGGCGCAGGATCTCCTCCTCGGCGGCGGTATTGCCATCGAAGAACCCCTCCTCACGGTCCTCCCGGCGCCGGCGCTCCTCCGCCTCGCGGGCGGATTCGAACCACGATTCCGGGAGTTCGACCCCGAACAGGGAGCCGATCTGGCGCAGCTCCTCTTCACTGAACAGGTCGCCCATCACATGGTTCGGGTCGGCCACCATCCGGGCGTGGATGCGGGTGGTCCAGGTCTCGATCGTGTCGCGCTGCTGCCGAACCTGCCGGAGGTTGCGCTGAACGCCGCCGAGCGTGCTGTTGTACTGCCATTCGAACTGTTCGAGCGCGCGCAGGAGTGGCGCGATCTCGGCTTCGAGGTCGGCGAGGCGACCGGTGCGCTGCTCGATGCCGCGCAGGAGGTCGTCGTATCGCTGGTCGTCACGCGATGGGACGTGAACCAGCGACCGGGATGCGGTCGGTCGGGACGTGGTGGAAGGCGATGTCGACGTTGGCAAGGAGGCGGTTCCGGAAGGGTGGGGGCGCTCCGGCAGGGGAGTGGCCCGGAAGGATGGTGGCTCGGATATGGTCGAATCCATGTTCCTAGTGTACCGGGTGCGTCGAGGGTGGGAGCCGCCAGTCCCGCCCGGTTCGGGAGGTATCCGGAACGCGTTCATCCCCACATCCCCCCTGCCGGCGTGAGCCGCCGGGGGGGATGTGGGGATGAAGGAATACGCAGGGATGTCGTCGCCAGAGGTTCGCGGTGCAGCGCCGTCAGCGGGTGGCAATGGACGCGGGCGGGCAGGGTCGCTGCCCTTCGAGCCGCGTGCCCCAGGCGATGAGGGCCATGCCGATGCGTTCACGAACGGCATCCAGGCGGGACGGCGACGGGTGCGGGCGGGAGATGTTGGCGATGATGGCCGCCTTGGCGATGCGCTCCTGGCGGTAGCGGAAGTGGGGGGCGTAGGCGCCGTAGACGCTGAGGTCGGTCGCGATCGCGGCCTGGTGGTCGATGGGCTGGGCGCTGGCGGTCTGCATGGCGGTGCTCCTCTGGCGGTGGAGGGTGATGTGCTGGTCGGACGAATCAGGGCGGAACGGTCTCGAGGCGACGTCACAGCGGGAAGCTGAGAGGGGACTCATCCGGCCGGTTGGGCGTCGCCCCGGTTCCGTGATTCGATCATGCCAGAGGGGAGAGGCGGTTTCGTCCGCAAAACCGCGTATTTGCGCGGGGGCGTGCCAGCGGGCATCTGCGCGGTTCTACGTACGTAGTGTCGAGGTCAGGACCCGTCGGGGGCGGTCAGGCCGGCGCGGATGGCGAGGACGACCGCTTCCGCGCGATTGGTGACTGCCAGCTTGGCGTAGATGCGCGAGAGGTGCGTGCCCACCGTGCGCGGGCTGACGCTCAGCCGGTCGGCGATGGCGGCGTTCGGCGCGCCGTGCGCGAGCAGGGCGAGGACATCGCGTTCACGCGGGGTGAGCGATTCCATCCCGGGGACGGCGATCGGCTCCCGGCCGGGGACCGTCCCGATGGCTGGCGAGGCTGCCGGGACGGGCGGTGTGGGAGTCGTGGGCGCGGCATGAGGATCGGCGATCGCCTGCCGGGCAAGGTCGAGGGCATCGCGCAACGATGCCTCGATCCCCTGCGCATAGCCCGCATCCCACGCGGCCTGGAACCGTTCCGGGCCGATCGTGTCACGAGCCGCCATCGCCTCACGGTAGTTCTCCTGCTGGCGGGCGATCTCCCCCAGCAGCAGGCGATCCTGCACGGCAGCGGCGGCTCCCGCCATGCGCGCCTGGGCGACGAGATCGCCCCGCGTGGCGGCCAGGGAGCCGATCCGCAGGAAGCGGTCGATCAGGTTGCGCTGGAGCCGGACGGGCGGTTGCAGGTGGTAGTCCAGGCTTTCGGCGAAGAGCGTTCCGGCCCGCGCGAGGTCGCCCCGCAGGTGGGCGACGGTACCCAGTGCGCTGGCGTAGATGCCGGCCAGCGACGGATTGCGGGCCGAGATGGTGACGTGGGCGTCTTCCAGCAAGGGCGCGGCGGCGTCGAGCCGGCCGGCGGCCAGGAGGCATTCCCCGTGGGATGCCTTGCCGAGTGCCGCCCGGAAGGGGTCGCCCAGCGCTTCCAGCGCAGCGATGCCGTCCGCCTGCATGGCAAGCCCCTCGTCGCGCTCGCCCTTCCAGAAGCGGATGGTGCCCAGCATCAGCTCGCGGAAGGCGATCATGGCCGCATTGCCGCCCCGGCGCTCGATGGCCAGGGCCTCGCTGGCGTAGCGTTCCGCACCGTCGTAGTCGAACAGGTCGAAGGCGAGGATCGTCACCACGCGATAGAGCGGCAGGATGTCCTGGGGGGCCATGTCGACGGCGTAGGGCAGGATGCGTTCGATCCAGCCGCGCCCTTCCCGCAGCTGCCCGGCTTCCAGCCAGTATTGCGCCAGGCCGGAGACCATCGCGACGGCATCCGGCATCGCGTCACGCTCGACGAGCGAGGAGATGGCGGCGATGAGGTTCAGCCGGTCGGCGTGGAGCAGCCGGGTGACCTCGTCGCTGGAGGCCGAGCCGATCGTGCCGGCCCCCGGGGTCACCGTGGCGACGAGATCCAGGAAGTAGCGGGTGACGGCATCCTCCGTCGCGGTGCGTTCTCCGGCGGCCTCGAGCATCTCGCAGCCGGCATCGCGGATCGTGCGCAGCATGGTGATCCGCGGTTCGGCGTCGCCCGTCTCCACCAGCCGGGCGAGGCTGTGATCCACCAGGTCGGCGATGGCGTCCTCCACGCGCTGGCCACGGGGATGGTCCGGTCCATCGAGCGTCGCGGTCACGGCCGCGAGCGCCGGGAAGGAGGCGCCATCGGCAAAGGCGGCGAGGCGCCGGAAGAGCGTCTGGACATCCTCGTCCAGCAGCGCGTAGGACCAGGCGATGAGGTCGCGGAGCGAGCGGTGACGGACCGGGGCATCGCGCGGGCCGCCGGTGAGCGTCTGGTGGGTGGCGGTGGCCGTGGCTTCGAGCCGGGCGCGCAGCACGGTCGGGGTGAAGAAGCGGCTCCGGGCGGCGGCGAGTTCGATCGCCAGCGGGAGCCCATCGAGCCGGACGCAGATATCCTCCACCGCGGCCAGCGCGGGCGCGGTGGTCGCGAATCCCGGCTGCACGGCCCGCGCACGGTCGATGAAGAGCCTGGCGGCGGGCGAGGGGGCATCCAGGGTGGCCGTTCCGGCGCGAACGGGCAGCGGATCGAGGTGGACGACCTGTTCCATCGACAGGCGAAGGACGGTGCGGCTGGTGACCAGCATGGTGAGGTTCGGGCAGGCGAGCAGGATCGGGACGAGATCGATCATGCCGTCGATCAGGTGCTCCGCGTTGTCCAGCACCACGAGCACCCGATGGGGCGTCGCCGTGATGCGCTCCACGATCCGGCGGGGCGCGTCGGTGCGGTCGTCGACGCCGACGCCAACCTGGCGGGCGAGGGCGAGCACGACGTGTGCGGGATTCGTCAGTCCGGCGAGGTGAACGACGATCACTGCCGGCAGCCCACCGGACCGTCCCGGGACTTGCGTGCGGCTATCCCGCTCGATGCGGGCGGCGACGTGCATGGCGAGGCGGGTCTTGCCGACGCCGCCTGGCCCGAGCAGGGTCACCATGCTCGGCTGGTCGCGGGTCAGGAGGTCCAGCAGCAGGGCGATCTCCAGCTCCCGGCCGATGAGCGGCAGCAGGGGCAGGGCCGGCTCCGGCGGTGGCGGGTCGATGCGGATGCGGGTGTCCTCCAGCGGCACGCGGGGGGAAGGCATGGCGGGGAGCGGCTGGCTCATGAGGCCGTTCCCCGGTCGGACAGGTCGTGGGCCAGCGCGAATGCGACGGCTTCGGCCCGGTTCGATACCCCCAGCTTGGCGTAGATGCGTGTGACGTGCGTTGTTACCGTGCGAGGGCTGATGAAGAGCGCGGCGGCGATGGCCTCGTTCGTCTTGCCCTGGGCGAGATGGGTGAGGATGTCCCGTTCCCGTGCGGTGAGGGCTTCGCCCCGGTCGGATGGCTCCGGCCCGGGGGCGGTCGTCGCGGCTCCCGGGCCGGACACCGCTGGCCGGTGGGACGCGGCCTCTCCCTCCAGCCAGGTCACCGCGAGCGCGGCCTCCAGGGCTTGCGGGGTCGTCCAGCGGGCGCCATCACGCCGGAGGATGCGGGACGGCTCCTCGCCGAGCAGGAGATCGAGGTGTTCGCGGAGCGTGGGGTAGCCGAAGGCCTCCAGCAACAGGTCGGGCTCGCCGAGCTGGATGCAGACGCGTTCCGCCGCGCCGAGCAGCCGCGCGGCTTCCTCCGGGCGGCCCCGTTCGAGCGCCAGCCCCGCGATGCCGACGAATCCGGCGGCCCGGCCCGGCGCCTGGCGGTAGGGGGGACGCCGGTGGTAGTCCATGCCCTCGCGGAAGAGGCGGGCGGCCCGGTCGAGATCGCCCCGCCAGAGGACGACCCGGGCGAGGGAGCCGGCATACAGCCCGGCCGCGGGCTCCTGCGTCGCCGCCAGGATGCGGACGCCTTCCTCCAGGAGGGGTTCGGCTGCCTCGAGCTTCCCGGCTTCGAGCAGGAACTCCCCGAGCGACGCCTGCAGCGACGCGGCCAGGGCGGGCTCCCCGATGGCGATGGCGTGATCGTAGGCCTCGCGCATGAGGCGTTCGCCCGCAGCCTGGTCGCCGGAGCGGAAGGTGGCGGTGGCGATCATGCCCTGGAGCACGGCCTGCAAGCGGGCGCTGCCGTGTTCCCGGGCCAGCGCCTCGGCCTCCCGGAGGTGGAGGAAGGCGAGGTCGTGCTGCTCGCTGATGCTGGCGAGCAGCGCCGCGACCCGGAGCAGGGTGCAGCGCGTCATCCAGGTATCCGGGGTGACCGTCGCGTGGGGCAGGATCTGCGCGATGCGGGCATACCCCTCGCGCACCTGGCCGATCTCCAGCCAGAAGACACAGAGTCCCAGCGTCATCTGGACGGCCTCGGCCGGATCCTCCTCGCGCAGGAACTCGAGCGCGGCGGCGAAATTCGCCACGTCCGGATAGTAGCGGCGGGCGCGCTCCTCGGCCTCCGGGCTGCCGGTCCTCCAGACGGCGAAGGGGACATCCCGCGTGAGGTCCGCGAACCACGCCGCGTGGGCGCGCTGGAGCGTCGGTTCCTCACCGCTGAAGGCCAGTTGCTCGCGGGAGAAGTCGCGGATCGTCTGGAGCATGCGGATGCGCGGTTCGGCATCCGGATCGCCGTCCTGGTCGTGATCGATGCGGATCAGGCTCTGGTCCGCCAGTTGGGTGAGGAGGACCTCGGTTCCGCATTCGAGATCACCGCGCGCGTTGCAGACCGCCTCGACGGCGGGGAGGGAGGCGCTGCCTGCGAAGATCCCCAGGCGCCGGAAGAGGATGCGGGCATCGGGATCGAGCAGGTCGTGGGACCACGTGAGCAGGGCGCGCAGGGTGCGGTGTCGTTTCGGCGCATCGCGCGGGCCATCGGTGAGGATCTGGAGCCGGTCGCTGATGCGGCGGAGCAGGGCCTGTGGCGTGAAGAACCGGCTGCGCGCGGCCGCGAGCTCGATCGCCAAGGGCAGGCCGTCCAGCTGGACGCAGATGGCCTCGATCGCCTCCCGCACGTCCGGTCCGGCCACGAAATCCGGACGCACGGCGCCGGCCCGTTCGATGAAGAGGGCGGCGGCGGGGGAGAGGGCATCGTCCTCCGCGAAGGCGGCGGGATCGCGGGTGAGCAGCGGCGCGACCGGCACGATGTGTTCCGCCGAGAACCGGAGCACCGTGCGGCTGGTGACGACGACCGTGAGCAGCGGGCAGGCCGCGAGCAGGCCCGGCAGGAAGCCCATGCTCGCGGCCACCTGCTCGGCGTTGTCCAGCACGAGCACCTGGGGCCGGGAGCTGCCGGCCAGTTGCTGGGCGATCAGGCCGTCCAGCGGGCGGGTGCCCTGTTCCTCGATATGGAGTGCCCGCGCGATGGCGGGAAGGGTGTCGGCCGGGTCGCTCAGCATCGCGAGGGGCACGAAGGTGCCCTCGATCTCGCCACCATCCATCTCCAGCCGTTCCAGCAGGTGGAGCGCGAGCCGCGTCTTGCCGACGCCGCCCGGTCCGAGCAGCGTGATGAGCGGAACATCCGGGTCTCGCACCAGGGCGATGATGGCGGCACATTCATCGTCCCGACCGATGAACGAGGTCCCCGGGCGATAGCGGGTCCACGCCGGGCGGGCCACCTGGGTTGGGATGAGCTGGGGACTGCGCATGCGGGGGGCGTCCGGCGGACTCGGGTCCGGTGGTGCGACGAGCGGCGATTCCATTTCATGAGTATAGGGAACGGACATGCGACGGGGAACCGCCCATCTGGTGGCGGTGGCTGTGGCGGTGGCTGTGGCCGTACCGGTGGGATCAGCGAGGGGAGCCCGATTCCCCGAGCAGCCGTACGAGGACGAGGAAGACGACCGATGTGGCCAGCAGGACAGCGGAGAGGGCGATCGCGGCATTCAGGTCGCCCGCGCCGAAGCGTTCGTAGATCGCCAGCGGCATGGTCTGGGTTACGCCCGGCCGGTTGCCGGCGAACATGATCGTCGCCCCGAACTCTCCCAGCGCCCGTGCCCAGGCGAGGATCGCCCCGGCCAGCAGGCTGCCCCGGCACAGCGGCAGCGTCACGCGCCAGAAGACCCGGAAGGGACGTGCCCCGAGATCGGCGGCGGCTTCTTCCAGCACGCGATCGACCCGGAGGAAGCCGGCGCGGACGGTCCGGATGAAGAAGGGGGCGGCCACGAAGATCTGGGCCATCACCACGGCGGCGGTCGTGAAGCCGAGGGAGATACCGCCTCGCTCCAGCCACGCGCCGAGGATGCCGCGCCGGCCGAAGGCGGCGAGCAGGGCGATGCCGGCGACCGCGGGGGGCAGGATGATCGGCAGGTCGATCAGCGCATCGACGATGCGCACCCAGCGCCCCTCTGCCCGGGCGAGCGTGAAGGCGATGGGAGTTCCCACCACGACGATGACGAGCAGGGCGACCACCGACGTGGTGGCGCTGAGCACCATGGCGTTGACCAGGATGTCACGGGTGCGGGGATTCTCGAAGGCATCGCGGGCCTGGAGGGCGCGCCAGGCGAGGGCGGCGATGGGGAGGGCCAGCAGGGCGAGCCCGATCGTCGCGATCAGGCCGAACACGATCTGGAATGGCGAGACGCCATGGCCCACCGAACGGCGCTGCCCCCGGGTGGGGACCCGCTCGGGCGTGGGATGGTCGGCGGCGGGCGGGGACGGGGAAGTCATGTCCGGCGATGCGGTCCTTCCGCGAGATGGGTCATGGCGAGCGGACCAACGGCCTGTTCAGGCGTTGACTACCGGATACCGCCACAGGATACCGCGTGGCTGCCGGATTTCGCAGCGTCGCCCGCCCCCCGGTGTGGACACCTGGCCTGCTTCATTCTTTGCGGAAACATTGCCTGGGACGGTCCTGGGACCGCCTTCTCATTCCGTGATGCGCGCAGGCGTTGCATGGCGCCTGGTCCCCGCTTGCGGACCCCCGGAAATCGGTGGAAACCATCTCCCGGACGCTCCGAAATGGCCATTCCAGCGGGTGGATAGGCATAAAGGGTGCCGATTCGTCGTGCCAGGTCCT
>JBQCJS010000314.1:0-2514 GCA_051952485.1 Thermomicrobiales bacterium
CCTGGTCCGAGTCGATGCCCATGACCCAGGCGACCGCATCCGGACCAAATCCGTCCGCGAAGACGGCAATTGCGCGGAAGGCCCGTTGGGACTCGGGGGCGAGAAGGGCGTAACTCCAGTCGATCGCTCGTCGCAGTGAGCGCAGACGGTCCGGCTGGTTGGCCGGTCCATCGGAGAGCATGGACAGGCGGAGGCGATCCAGCAGGTCGGTCAGGGCGAGGATTCTGGTATGGGCTGCGGCAAGCTCGATCGCCAAGGGCAGGCCATCGAGCCGGCGACAGATCTCCTCGATGGTCTTCGCGTTTGACGTGGTGAGCGCGAACGACGGGTCGAATGTGCGTGCCCGCCAGATGAAGAGCTGCACCGCCGGGGACGCACCAGTCACGGCCAGATCGCATTCCGGCATCCTGGGAGGGAGCTGGAGAGGCGGGATGGGAATCTGGTGTTCCATCGAGAGCTTGAGTGCGACTCGACTGGTGGTGAGGATCGTCAATCCCGGGCAGTCTTCGAGCAACCGTGCAAGGTCGATCGCGGCTGGCGTCACGTGTTCGACGTTGTCGAGGATCAGGAGCGCCGTTCTGGGGGCGAGCCACGCTCGGAGGCGTTCGTATACTGATCGCTCCGCTGCTGCATTCAGGTCGAGTGCGGTGGCGATGCCTGGGAGAACAAGCCCTGCATCATGGAGGGAAGAGAGGTCGATGAAGCAGATTCCATCGGCAAACTGCCCTGCCGTCTCGGCTGCGGCGGCGAGGGCGAGCCGCGTCTTCCCACTCCCGCCTGGACCGGTCAGGGTGACCAGGGCGCAGCGGGGATCACCGATGCGTTCGACAATGTTCCGAACTTCGCGGACGCGGCCAAACAGGGGCGTTCGGGGAGTGGGGACCCGGAATGGCGGTGTGGTCGGCGCGGTCGAGAGGGGCTGAATCGCTGGGATCGCGTGGTTCGAACGAGAGTGCTTCGCGGACCAGTCGATCAGGTTCGCACCGTGAATCTCCCACATGCCGCTGCGTTTCGTGGCGGGGAGGTCGCCTCGTGCGATGGCGCGGCGGATCGTGCGTTCGTGGACACCGAGCGATTCGGCAGCCTCACGGGCAGACAAGGGAGAAGCCTTGTCCGCTGCAGGCGTGTCCGGTGTCCGCTGCTGCTGGTTGCGCTCATTCATGGCGCACTCCCGGTGAGCGTGTTCAGGTCATCCCATTGTATCGTGCAGCCTGCATGGCAGTTTCACACGCCAAGACCGGCGGCGGGATCACCTCCCACCGCCGGTCTTCATGTGCGAGTCGCGTGCGTGTCGCCTAGTCGGCGGCGAGTGCGTGTTCCGCGACCGGATCGGACGCTGCTGCCGAGAGCGGGCAGGTGCCGGTCGGGCAGACGTGATCGACGATGTGCTTGCGGAACTCGTCCTCGTAGTGCTCGATCATGCCCATCAGCGGCACCGGCGCGACCTGGCCGAGACCGCAGAGGGAGAGTTCGATGATGTGCTTGCTGGTGCGCTTGATCAGCGTGAGGTCGTCCAGCGTGCCGCGCCCGAAGCGGATGCGGTCCAGGATCTCCACCAGCGCCGGGTTGCCGAGGCGACAGGGCACGCACTTGGAGCAGGATTCGTAACGATTGAAGGCAGTGAGGTAGCGGGCGAAGTCCACGACGCAGACGTTCTCGTCGAAGATCACCCAACCGCCGGACCCGAGCATGCCGCCGACATCGCCCAGCGAGTCGAAATCGACCGGGATGTCCAGGTGTTCGGCCTTGAGCGGGCCAGCGGAGACGCCGCCGGTCTGCACGCCCTTGAACGTGTAGCCCTCGCGCATGCCGCCAAAGATGTCGTTGAAGAGGGTGTTGAGGGTCATCCCCATCTCCACCTCGACCACGCCCAGCAGGTTCATCGGCCCCTGGTTGGTCATGAGCTTGGTGCCCTTGGAGTTCTCGGTGCCCATGCTCGCGTACCACGCGCCGCCGTTGATGATGATGTCCGGGATGTTCGCCAGCGTCTCCGTGTTGTTGGCGACGGTCGGGCGCTTCCAGAGGCCCTCCTCGACGGAGCGGGGCGGCTTGGTCCGCGGCTGGCCGCGCACGCCCATCACCGAGTACATGAGGGCGGACGCCTCGCCGCAGACGTAGGCGCCGCCGCCGGTGCGGACGCGGAAGGCGACGTTCTTGCCGGTGCCGAGCACGTTCTTGCCGATCAGCCCAAGGCGTTCGGCGTCGGCGACGGCCTTGCGGAAGCGGCGGATGGCGAGCGGATACTCACCGCCGATGTAGTTGTAGCCACGCTCCGCGCCAACGGTGACACAGGCGATGAGGATGCCTTCGAGGATGCGATGCGGATCGCTCTCGTGGAGGTGCCGGTCCTTGTAGACGTTCGGCTCGCCCTCATGGCGGTTGCGGACGACGAACTTCGGGACGTTGCGCGCCTTGCGGCCGCTCTCCCACTTGACGCCGGCCGGGAAGCCTCCGCCCCCCCGCCCCCGAACCTGCGCGGTGGTGACTTCGGCGATCGCCTCGTCCTCGGTCATG
>JBQCJS010000315.1:0-8940 GCA_051952485.1 Thermomicrobiales bacterium
TCTGCCTCACGATAGCATCCGGTACCGACACGCTGCCCGCCCGGCCCCCGACGAAGGCGATCGCCTGCCATTGCGTCCGGCGGGCCGCCGGGGCACAATGCCGCCTCGTGTCCCGTGCCGTCCCGACCGCGCAGACGAGAGGATTCCATGTCCGCACCCGCGTCCCCTGCTACCGCGCTCGCGCCCCGCGTCTTCGATCCGCTCCCGCTCGGGCAGGTGAAGCCGGCCGGCTGGCTCCGCCGCCAGCTGGCGATCCAGGCGGATGGCCTGCACGGCCACCTCGACGAGTTCTGGCGCGATGTCGCCGAGAGTCGCTGGATCGGCGGCGACGCGGAGGGCTGGGAGCGTGGCCCCTACTGGCTGGACGGGATGGTGCCGCTCGCCTTCCTGCTCGACGACCCGCGCCTGATCGCCAAGGCCGATCGCTGGGTGAACGAGATCCTCGCCCGCCAGCACGAAGACGGCTGGTTCGGCCCGCTGGACATGAACATCCGCGACGAATACCGCTACGATCCCTGGCCGAACTTCGTCACGCTCAAGGCGCTCATCCAGTACCACGAGGCGACCGAAGCCACCGACGAGCGCATCCCGGTGGCGATCGCCCGCTTCTTCCGCAAGCTGGCGAGCGTGCTGGAGACGGTGCCGCTCCGCTCGTGGGGGCGCTTCCGCTGGGCCGATCTCGTCCTCAGCATCCAGTGGCTGTATGAGCGCACGGGCGAGCCCTGGCTGCTGGACCTGGCCCGGACGGTCGAGCGGCAGGGGTTCGACTGGCGCGGGCACGTCGATCGCTTCCCCTTCCCGGACAAGTGCCTGCCGATCGAATGCGATCTCTCCTCCCACGGCCCGAACAACGCGATGGGGATCAAGGCCGGTGCGGTGCGCTGGCGGCTATCGCACGATCCCGCCGACCGCGACGCCCCGGCGGCGATGATCGCGGCGCTCGACCGCTTCCACGGCCAGGCGACCGGCATGTTCAGCAACGACGAGCACCTGGCCGGGCGCAGCCCCGTCCAGGGGGCCGAGCTCTGCGCGGTGGTGGAGTACCAGTTTAGCCTGGAGGTCGCGCTCGCCATCCTCGGCGATCCGGCGTTCGGCGACCGTCTGGAGGCGCTGACCTTCAATGCGCTGCCCGCGACGCTGACGCCGGACATGTGGGCGCGGCAGTACGACCAGCAGGTGAACCAGGCGGTCTGCCAGGTCGTGCCGCGTGAGCAGAAGGTCTACACCTCCAACGGCGGCGATGCGAACATCTACGGGCTGGAACCGCACTTCGGTTGCTGCACGCCCAATCATGGGCAGGGCTGGCCGAAGTACGCCGCGAACCTCTGGATGCGCTCGGGCGACGGCCTGGCGGCGGTCGCGTGGGGGCCGTCGACGGTCTCCACCGAGGTGAATGGCGTGCCGGTGCGGATCGAGACGGTCACGAACTACCCGTTCTCGGAGACGATCACCCTCCGCGTGGAAACGGACGTGCCCGTGGCGCTTCCGCTGGACCTGCGCATCCCGGCCTGGGCGGACGGCGCGACCGTGACGCTCGATGGCGAGACGGTGCCGGCTGCACCGGGGACGTTCCATCGCATCGAACGGACGTGGGAGTGGATGACGGAGCTGACGCTGACCTTGCCGATGCGCCTGCGGGTGGCGCGGCGCTACCGCGACAGCGCGTCGGTCTACTTCGGCGCGAATCTGCTGGCCCTGCCGATCGCGGCGGAATGGACGCAGATCGCGGGCGAGCGACCGCACGCCGACTGGGACGTGCAGCCGGCCTCGCCGTGGAACTACGCGCTGGACCTCGCGTCGCTCGACGGGGCGACGGTGGAGATCCGCGCCGCTGCCGACGAGCCGTTGGCGGACGTGCCGTTCTCGTCGGAAGGAGCGCCTATCCGGGTCCGCGTGCGTGGAAAGCGGTTGCCGGACTGGGGCATGGAGCGGGGTGCTGCCGCGCCGCCGCCCCAATCGCCGGTGACGTCCGACGAGCCGGAAGAAGGCCTGGTGCTGATCCCGTACGGAAGTACGAACATCCGGATCGCGGAGTTCCCGGTCCTGGGGTGAATTCGTTGCGATCGGCGCTTCGGAGACCGGCATCCTGGTGCAAGGTCCGAGCATCGCCGCAACGATGTGTCGGATTTCGCGTCCTGGTACCGCAGGTGTCCCTCGTTGGGTCAAGGGTAGAGCTCGTCGGTGACGACGGCGAGCAGTCGCTCTGGGATTTCCGGTGGGAATCTCGATGCGCCGGGTAGGGCATCGTAGAGCGTCAGATTGTGTTGCAGGATGGAGAGCACGGCGGTGTCCATGCGCTCGGGGCGGGAGAAATCGAGCAGGCCAAGCAGGTCCAGGCGCTCCGCTTCCGGGAGTTGGCGATCGAGCGCCACGAAGCTCGTCGTCGATGTCTTCCGCCGGAGGTCGCTGAGGTCGTTCGTGCGAGATGCCTCCAACATGGCAAAGCTTGCCGTCGCGAGTGCCGAGGCAAATCGGTAGGCGGTGAAGATCTGACCCCGTTTTCGTGCCTTGACATAGCGTAGTGCGCTCAGGAGATGTTCGAGCATCGTGTGCTCGGATGTCCCCGCATCCGGGGCATACGTCATGGTGGGATGCTCACCGGGATGCGCCGGTGCTGGAGGCTGCGTCCAGAGCACGGTGCGCGCATCCAGCGCCTCGATCGAGTGAGATGTTGCGACCGGCGTAATGCCGAGGTCGAGATGATGAAACGGGCTGAGGCCGTCGAACAGGACGGTGGCCGCCCACGCGGAGCGGCTCGGATGGATGCGCCACTCCACCCAGACCGGTGCAACGCGCCCGATGACGGCCTGTCGCGCCGCAGTGGACGCCGCGAAGTCCGTGGTGAGGACCTCCAGATCGACGTCCGAGTACCGGTCGTACCCAGTGCGCGTCAGGGAGCCGAACGCGCGGAGTTCCACCGCGCCCGGCATGTCGCGGATCGCGGTGGCTAGCGCAGTCTGGAGTGCGATCGGGCTGTCGAGTTCACGCATCCCACCCTCGCCACTCGCTTCGCCTTACGCCGGGCCGTCCTGCTGGTTCTCGGCGAAGGCCGTGCCCTCCGCGACCGGGGCGACCGTCTGCAACGACGGATCGTCCTGGCCCTCCCATGTCGCCTGCACGCCCTCGTCCGGCGAGGTGGGCAGCGCCTTCGGCGTCCAGACATGATTCGGGTCGATCCGGCTCGCCAGCACCTCCGCGATGTGCTTCGTCGGGCGTTCCGTGAAATGCTCGATCTGCTGGCGGCAACTCACGCCCGCCACCGAGACCTGCACGTCCATCGAGGTCGCCTCGATCGCCGGGAAGAGCCGTTCCTCGCCGATCTTCTTCGAGACCTCGTAGTGCTCCGCCTCGTACCCGAACGACCCCGCCATCCCGCAGCAGCCCGCGCCGCTCTCGGTCGGGCGGCAGCCGGACGCCTTCAGGATCGCCATCGAGGGGGCCATGCCGATGAGCGCCTTCTGGTGGCAATGCCCGTGGAAGAGCACCTCCTGCCCCGTCGACTGCTTCCAGCCGATGCCCAGCTCCCCCTCGTTGTCCAGCTTCGCCAGCCACTCGTCGATCATGTAGCTGTGCTCCGCCACCACGGCCACGTCCGGATCGCCCGGGAGCAGGTCGCGATACTCGTCGCGCAGGGTGAGGATGCAGCTCGGCTCCGTGCCGATGATGGGAATGCCCTGCTTCGCGTAGGTCGCCAGCAGGCTCACGTTCTTCCGGGCCGACTTCCGCGCCGCGTCCACCAGCCCCTTGGAGAGCATCGGGCGGCCGCAGCAGGCGCGGCGTTCCTCGACCACTACCTCGAAGCCGGCGGCCTCCATCAACTGCACCGCCGCGAGGCCGATGTTCGGATAGTTGTAGGTTGCGAAGGTGTCGTGGAAGTAGACCGCCTTGCCGCGCGTCGCGGTTGGGACCGGATGGTGCTTGCGGTGCGTGCGGAAGCGATGGACGAACGTGCGGTTCACGAACGGCGCCATCTTGCGGTTGCGATGCACCCCGAGCGCCGCCATCCCGGGACGGCCCAGCGGGGTGGTGAGCGGCAGGTTCGCGAGCGGGGCGATGGGCGCGGCGATCTTCGAGACGGTGTGGATGTGCCCCATCAGCCGGGCGCGGAGCGGGACGCCGTGCTTCTCGTAGTACTGGCTGAGGAACTCCGTCTTGATCTTCGCCATGTCGACGCTGGAGGGGCACTCCGTCTTGCAGGCCTTGCAGGAGAGGCAGAGGTCCATCGTCTCGTAGGTCGCCTTGTCCGCGAAATCCTTCGGGGAGAGGATGTTGCCCGCCAGCGCGTTGCGGAGGGCGTTCGCGCGGCCACGGGTGGTGTCGTTCTCGTCCTTCGTCGCCATGTAGGAGGGGCACATCGTGCCGATCCGCGTCTGGCGGCAGACCGCCGCGCCGTTGCACATCTCCAGCGCCCCGAGGAAGCCGTTCTCGCGGCTGAAATCGAGGTTCGTCTTCACCGGCACCGGCTTGTACTTCGGGCCGTAGCGCAGGTTGTCGACCAGCGGCGGCGCATCGACGACCTTGCCGGGGTTCATCAGGTCCTGCGGGTCGAAGAGGTGCTTGAAGTCGCGCATCACCCCGTAGAGCTCGGTCCCGAAGATGATCTCGTTCAGCTCGGAGCGTTGCAGGCCGTCGCCGTGCTCGCCGCTCATCACGCCACCGAAGTCGTGGGCGATCTCGGCCGCCTCGTAAGCGAACTCGCGCATCGCCTCCACCCCCGCGACGGTCTTCAGGTTGATCAACGGGCGGATGTGGAGGCAGCCCGCCGAGGCGTGGGCGTAGTAGGCGGCGGTGGTGTTGTGCCGGGCGACCATCTTCTCGACGGCGGCCACGAAGGCGGCCAGGTGCTCCACCGGCACGGAGACATCCTCGAGCACCGGGATCGGCTTCGCATCGCCGCGCACGCTCATCAGCAGGCCGAGGCCGGCCTTGCGGACCTGCCAGACATCCTTCTGCTTCTTCGGGTCGGTGACGATCAGGGGATCGGTCATCAGCCGGATGTCGCGCTCGCGCAGGTGGGTGACGAGGCGATCGGCCTTCCGCTGCAGCTCGCGGTCGGTATCGCCGTAGAACTCCACGACCAGCACGGCGGCGGGATCGCCCTCGATCAGGGCGATCTGGTTGGCATACCCGGGCTGCTGCCGCGTGAGGTCGATCAGCATCCGGTCCATCAGCTCGATCGCGCTCGGCTCGACCTCGAGGATCTGCGGCGTGGCCTCCATCGCCCGCACCAGGTCGTCGAACTGGAGCATGACGAGGCCTGTCCGCGGGGGGATCGGGTGGAGGTCGAGCGTGACCTGGAGCAGGGTGCCGAGCGTGCCCTCCGACGAGGCGAGCAGGCGGGCGGGATTGAAGACATCGTCCGGCTTGATGAACTCGTTGAGGGAATAGCCGGTGGCGCGGCGCCAGTGCGGCGGGAAATCGCGCGCGATGAGGTCGTGGTGCTGCTCGCGGAAGGCGAGGATCTTCCCGAGGAGCTTGCCGGTGACGTCGTCGCTGCCCGCGCGCTTCCGCAGGTCGGCCATCGTGCCGGGACCGAGGTCGACCGTGGTGTTGTCGGCGAGCTGGAGGCGGGCGGCGCGCATGTTGTCCTGCGTCATGCCGTAGAGGATGGAATGCGCCCCGGCGGAGTTGTTGGAGACCACGCCCCCGACCGTCGCGCGGTTGGAGGAGGACGGATCGGGGCCGAACATCAGGCCCTGCGCCTTGATCTGGCGGTTGAGCTGGTCGAGGTTGATGCCGGGTTCGACGGTGACGGTGCGGTTCTCCGGCTCGAAGGAGAGCACGCGGGTGAGGTACTTCGAGGTGTCGATCACCAGGGCCGCGCCGACGGCCTGCCCGGCGAGGGACGAACCACCGCCACGCGCGAGGATGGGCACGCTGTGGCTGGTGGCGAGGTCGATCGCGGCGATCACGTCGTCCGTCGACTTGGGGATGACGACGCCGATGGGCTCGATCTGGTAGTTGGAGGCGTCGGTGGAATAGAGCATCCGGGAGACGGCGTCGAACCGCACCTCGCCCTGGAGGCGGGCGGCGAGTTCGGCTTCCAGGACCTGGGCGGTCTCGTAGGCGGCCCATTGGGACGCCGAGCGGTGCGGCCTGGCGGGGGGTGAGGACGGCGCGGCCGGAGGTGGCGGCGGGGATGCCGGGGTGGACGTGGGTGCGGAGCGGTCGAGCGCCATGACGCGCATCTCCTTCGGGGTGGAGGGTGAGAGCGAATGCACCGGTGTCCCGGAGGGTCTGGCCATGATGGTCGTTGGGGCACCGAACGTCTGGGCGTGAGTGTAGCACCGGGCCGCCGTGGGGAGCGGTGGGAGGCGAGGAGTGAGGGATGAGCCGATGGGGAGGAGCGGCCCCCTATCTGACCCTGAGACCAAGGGCGGTTGTCGTGAACTATCACGTATCTCTGAATAGTTCGAAAATGAGCCTTTGGACGAGAACGACGTACCTATAGCAGGTCCTGGTGGGTGTCGTCGTGGGCATTGGAGGTGGGATCTGGGAATGGCGACCGAGATCGACCGATACGCCAATGGTCCATCCTCGCCTTGCGAGTGGTTCTGCATTCGTGGGAGTTCTGGACCCGTCCTCACTTCTCGCTTTTCTCGCCTCTTCGCTCCGCCTCTTACCTCCAACCCCCGAGGGCGATAGACTGCGGGCACCGGGTCTCCACTCCACGCATTCATCATCCTGCATCGGAAGGCCGCGCCGTATGACCACTCCGACTTCCCCGATCGATGTCCGTCTCCTGAGCGCCCCCGAGATGCACATCGCGCTCGACTGGGCGAGGCTGGAAGGGTGGAATCCCTGCCCGAACGACGCGGCCAGCTTCTTCGCCGTCGACCCCGAGGGCTTCTGGGCCTCGCTCCACGACGGAGAGCCGGCGGCGGTCGTCAGTGTCGTGCGCTATGGCGAAACATTCGGATTCCTCGGGCTCTACATCTGCCGTCCGGAGCTTCGGGGCATGGGTTACGGCAAGCGCGTCTGGGATGCCGCACTGGCGGCGGCGGGAAATCGCGTGATTGGGCTCGACGGGGTGCCGGCTCAGCAGGACAACTACCGGCGCTCCGGATTCGAGCTTGCATGGGGGAACCGCCGCTATCGGGGTGTCGGGCGGCCGGGAATCGTGGCCCCGGATGTGGTCGATCTGGACACAGTCCCATTCGCGCAGCTCGCGGCCTATGACGCGACGACATTCGAGGCCGATCGCCAGCGCTTCCTCCGGGTCTGGGTCGCCCAGCCGGACGCAGTGAGGCTCGGAGTGGTGCGTGATGGCGCGCTCGTGGGGTGGGGACTGCTTCGCCGCTGTGCGGACGGGTACAAGATCGGTCCCCTGATGGCGGACGATGCGTCGGTGGCCGAACGCCTTCTCGATGCGTTCCTGGCCTCCGTCCCCGGTGCACCGGTCTTCCTCGACGTCCCAGAACCGAACACTGACGCCGTGGACATGGCGAAGGCGCACGGCATGACGGTGTCCTTCGAGACCGCGCGCATGTATCGAGGAGCCGCTCCCACGATCGCGCTGGACAGGGTCTGGGGTATCACGACGTTCGAGTTGGGGTGACGTCGCACATTCTGCGTGCGTCGCTACGGTTGGTGACCAGTCTCCAGAGTGGCGAGCACCGCGTCCGCGATCTCGCGCAGGGCGGCCGCCTGATCGTCCGTCAGCGCCGCGAAGACGTGCCGCCGCACCAGGTCGGCCGACACCTCCCGCGCCACGGCGACCCGCTCCCGGCCCGCATCGGTGATCGCCACCTCGAAGGACCGGTTGTCCGCCGGGCAGGCCAGGCGCTGGATCAGCCCGCGTTCCTCCATCCGCCGCAACTGGTGGCTCAGCCGGCTCTTCTCCCACTGCAAGCCGCAGCGCAGCGCGATGGCCCGCACCGGCGTGTGCGGCCGCTCGGCGAGGAAGGCCAGGATCTCATAGTCCGCCTCCGAGAGGCCCGTCCGCTGCGCGAGGTCGCGGTTCAGGCGCTCCGCCAGCCGGAGGCGCATCCGCTGGTACCCGTTCCAGGTGGCGTCCTGCTCCGGGGAGAGCGATGCGGTGGGGATGGGAGGGGAGTCGGACATCTGCATGGGATCGAGTATAGCGCCAGAGGTTGACGTGTCAACGTCGTGGGGTACACTGGTTGATGTGTCAACGATCTGGAGGAATCCCCTGTGAGACTCGAATTCGGAACCTTCATCACTCCCGGCAGCGACGACCCCGAGCGCGTCGTGGCGCTCGCCGTGCTCGCCGAGGCGCTCGGCTACGATCTCGTCACCGTGCAGGATCATCCCTACAATCCCGGCCTGCTCGATGCCTGGACGCTCCTGGGCTGGATCGCCGGGAAGACGGAACGCATCCGGCTGGCCGCGAATGTGCTCAACCTGCCGCTGCGTCCGCCCGCCGTGCTCGCCCGGTCGGCCGCCAGCCTCGATCTCCTCGCCGATGGGCGCGTGGAGGTGGGCCTGGGCGCGGGCGCGTTCTGGCCCGCGATCGGCGCGATGGGCGGCCCCCAGCGGAACCCCGCCGAGGCCGTGCAGGCGACCTCCGAGGCGATCGATATCCTGCGCGAGCTATGGGACGCCGGCACCCGCCGTTCCCTGCGCTTCCGCGGCGAGGTCTACACCGTCGATGGCGCCGCGCGCGGTCCGCTGCCCCGTCACGACATCCCCATCTGGCTCGGTGCGCGCAAGCCGCGAATGCTCCGCCTGATCGGGCGGAAGGCGGATGGCTGGTCGGTCACCTACGGCTTCCTGCCGGAAGGCGACCGGCGGGGCGAGCTGCGGCGCGGCAATGCGATCGTCGACGCGGCGGCGCGGGAGGCCGGTCGCGACCCGCGTGAGATCCGGCGCATCCTGAACGTCACCGGGACATTCATCCCCCAGCGCGGCGATGCGTTCCTCCAGGGGCCGCCCGCGCAGTGGGTGGACGACCTCGCGCCGCTCGCGATCGAGGAGGGG
>JBQCJS010000316.1:0-6055 GCA_051952485.1 Thermomicrobiales bacterium
AACCGGTCGCTGGCGCCCGCGACGTTGAAGTACCGGAACGCCGCGTAGGCGAACCCGTACGTCGTCGCGTAGTCGTCCAGGATCTGTTCGACCATCCATTTCGAGCGCCCGTAGGGGTTGATCGGCTGCTTCGGCGAGGTCTCCTGGATGGGCAGATCCTCTGGCTCGCCATACACGGCAGCGGTGGAGGAGAACACGAGCTTGCCGATCTCTAGTTTCCGCACGGCATCGAGCAGGTTGAGGCCGCCGACGACATTCGTGCGGTAGTACTCGCTCGGCTTCTCAACCGATTCCGGCACAAGGTGCAACGCCGCGAAGTGGAGGACCGCCTCGATCTGCCGGCCCGTCAGCGCCGAAAGGACGCCATCCGCGTCCCGGAAGTCCACATCGACCACCTCGGCGTCCGGGTGGACCGCCGCGCGGTGGCCCCGTACGAAGCTGTCCGCCACGATCACCTCGTGCCCACGGAGGAGCAATTGCTCCGTCGCCACGCTGCCGATATAGCCGCCGCCACCCGTCACCAGGACACGCATGGAACCTCCGCCGCTCATGTGGGCGCCCGCCACCGGGGCGCCGGAATCGTCCAGACCACATGGTACACTCGCGGCAGATTCACGCGCCGGTGGCATGCTCGCCATGCGCGGGGACAATGGCATTCCCGGCAGTCGCCCAAGGAGATTCACCACCATGTCCATCCCCGACCTGCTCGTCCAGGCCGATCCCGAGATCGCGGCCGCGATCGGCAAGGAGGAGCGACGAGAGCGCGAAGGCATCGAGCTGATCGCGTCCGAGAATTACGTCAGCGAGGCCGTCCTGGCGGCAGTGGGGTCCGTCCTCACCAACAAGTACGCCGAGGGCCTGCCGGGCAAGCGGTACTACGGCGGTTGCGAGTACGTCGACATCGTCGAGGAGGTCGCGAACGCCCGCGCGAAGCAGCTCTTCGGCGCCGAGCACGTCAACACCCAGCCCCATTCGGGCGCGAATGCGAACCTCGCCGCCTTCTTCTCCCTCCTGAATCCTGGCGACCGCATCCTGGGCCTCAACCTCTCCGAGGGTGGACACCTGACGCATGGCAAGGATGTCAACTTCTCGGGCCGGTTCCTGGAGGCGCATTTCTACGGCGTCAACCACGAGACCGGCCTGATCGACATGGACGAGGTAGCGGCCAGGGCGAAGGAAGTCCGGCCCCGGGCGATCATCGCCGGCTTCAGCGCCTACAGCCGTGTCCTGGACTTCAAGCGGTTCCGTGAGATCGCCGACGAGGTGGGCGCCTACCTCTTCGCCGATATCGCCCACATCGCCGGGCTCGTGGCCACCGGCGAGCATCCGAGTCCGATCCCCTACGCCCACATCACCACCACCACAACCCACAAGACCCTGCGAGGGCCGCGCGGCGGCATGATCCTGACCTCCGAGGAGTTCGGGGCCGGGGTCGACAAGACGGTCTTCCCGGGGATGCAGGGCGGACCGCTGATGCACGTCATCGCCGGCAAGGCAGTCTCCTTCGGCGAGGCGCTGCAGCCGCAGTTCACGACCTACATCAGGCAGGTCAAGGCGAATGCCACGGCGATGGCGGATCGCTTCACGGCGCAGGGCGTGAAGGTCATCTCCGGCGGCACCGACAATCACCTCATGTTGGTGGATGTCGGGTCGATCGGCATCAGCGGCCGCAAGGCGGAGCGCGTGCTGGACACGGTCGGCATCTCCACGAATCGCAACACGATCCCGGGAGAGACGCGGTCCGCCATGCTGGCCAGCGGGCTCCGGATCGGGAGCCCGGCCATCACGACGCGCGGGTTCGGCATCGATGAGAGCGTGAAGGTGGTCGACCTGATCGTCCGGGTGATCAACGCGCCGGAGGACGAGGCCGTGCTCGCCGAGGTCTCCCGCGAGGTGAAGGAACTGACTGCCGGATTCCCGGTCCCGGGGATCGCGACGCCAGTCAGCGTCTAGGCCCCGACGTCACCGCCCAACACACGAAGAAGGCGCCGGGAGAAGCTCTCCGGCGCCTTCCTCGTGTGTCCCGCCGGCCATGCGGCGGATCGGACCCTATTGCAGGAGCCATTCGAACTTGGGCCGCTGCTTGTCGCCGGGATCGCGGCGCAGCACCAGACCGGCCACCATCGAGACCGTGGCGAGCAGGTACTTGCCGAACAGCATGCCCACCAGGAAGCCGCCGAGGCTCCCGAGCGCAATGCCGAGCGAGAACACCGTTCCCCGTTCCGTGTTGCCCACCGTGGCCAGCCTCCTATTGAAGCGCCCGCGTCATTGCCGGGCGCGACGCAACGAAATGGTCTGAATGCGGGATGCGGGCCGAGTCGGGATGAATCGAATGATCACTGGATCGACAGCACCACCGGCGCGTCGGCCCAGCGCTCTTCCAGACGATAGAACGCCCGCAGCTCCGCATCGAAGACGTGGACGATCACATCGGCGAAGTCGAGCAGGATCCAGCCGGATTCCGGATCGCCCTCGACCACGCGCGGCCGGATCTTGCGGTCCGCCATCTCGTCGACGATCGACCGGCTGATGGCGCGCAACTGCCGCTCGTTCTCGCCGGAGCAGATCACGAAGTAGTCGGCGATGAACGTCAGGCCGTGGATGTCCATGACCTGCGTGTCGATCGCCGGCGTATCCGCGATCACGTCGGCGATGGCGAGCGCGAGATCGCGAGACTGGGAAATCGGATCGATCGGGTGGTTGTGGTTGTCGTGCGTGACGAGCTCTATCGGAACGTCCTCTCTGAAACAGGGCCTTCGATCGAGGAAGGCGTCAACGTGATCCATCGCATGGTGACGACAGATGGTAGGCCCGGCAGGGTTCGAACCTGCGACCAAGGGGTTATGAGCCCCGTGCTCTACCGCTGAGCTACAGGCCCGAACATGCATTCGTAAGTGTAGATGCCTCGTCCGGCCACAACAACGTGGGGAGCGCCATCACCCTCCGGTGACCAGGACCCGCACCGCACGTCCGAGGTCCGCCCAGATACCCCCGCCGACCAGTCCGATCCCGATCAGCGTCGCCGCGATGATGACCGCATCCACGCTTTGACGGCCCTGATGCGACCAGTAGACGTCGGCCAGGTGAAACCAGAGGGCGAATTCGTCCAGGGTGAGGGCCGCGCCAATCCCGAACAGGATCGCCAGGAATTCCGGATGCACGAAGTGGGGGAATCCGATCGCCACCCAGCCGGAAAGCAGGATCAGGATGATCCCCGGTACGAGATGATGGAGATGGGTGCCCCCGGAGGTCGACATATTGTGAAAGAGCCGGCGGTGACGACCGTCCCGGATGGAATAGGTGATGTAGCGGACGGTCGCGAAGGTGAGCAGGAAGGCCACGAACATGAAGAACGCCGGCTGCTGCCCCTCGTCCAGGATGTCCCGCGTATAGGCTGCCCCGATGTCCGACACGAAATGCGAGATGCGGTCCACAACCCCTCCGGTCAATCTGCGGCGTCGGCCACCGGGATGCCACGGCGGACGCTCCGCACCATCGTCACCTGGGCATCGGCATCGGGGATCATCTGGGCCACTCCCGCGCCAATGAGGGCCAGGACCGCGCCACCGATGAACGCCACGCGGTAGGCATTCGCATCGAGTCCGGCCTCCACGCCCGATGAGGCGGCAGCGATCGTGAGCACGCTGCTCAGGAGCGCGACGCCAATCGCCCCGCCGAGTTGGCGCTGCACCATCGAGAGGGTGGAGGCGCGACCGGTCTGCGCGGAGGTGATGGTCGCCATGCTGGCGACCTGGTTCGGGAAGAAGACGTAGGCGATCCCAAACCCGAGCAGGAACATCTGGATCCTCACCACCCAGAGCGATGTTCCATGATCGATGGTCGCCATCGAGGCGATGACCAGCGCCACGAAGAAGAGGCCGCCGCTCATCAGCCGGCGCGGACCGATGCGCGGATAGAGCCGTGCAACCACCTGCGTGGAGATCACGACCCCGAGGGCTTCGGGAAAGGTGGTAAGGCCGGATTGCAGCGGCGAGACGCCCTTCGCCTCCTGCAAGTAGAGCGGCATCAGGAACAACGTGCCCATGAACGCCGATGAGGTGAAGAACGAGACCGCGAGCGAACTCCGGAAGAGCCGGTTCGCCAGCAGGTGCAGATGCACCATCGGGCTCGCAACCCGCCGCTCGACGAGCACGAAGGCGACGAGCGCCGCGATCCCGATCAGGCCGAAGATCACCACCTCCGGCTGCGTCCACCCCTCGGCCGGGCCGCGTCCTACCGCGAACATGAAACTCCCGAACCCGATCCCCGCGAGCAGGAAGCCCGGCAGGTCGAACGACCCGGCGCCCTCTTCCTGATGCTCGTGAAGGAAGGCCAGCCCGAACGCCAGGGCCCCGAGTCCGACCGGCACGTTCACGTAGAAGATCCAGCGCCACGACATCCGCTCGATCAGGAAGCCGCCGATCACCGGCCCCAGCGCCGGACCGAGAATCGTCGCGAACATCAGGATGCGGGAGACCTGGACGCGCTCCGCTGGCGGGAACGCACGGTAGAGCATCGCCATGCCGACCGGCGTCAGCAGGCCTCCGCCCGCGCCCTGCAGGATGCGGAACGCCACGAGCTGGTCGATCGATTGCGCCATGCCACACAGCGCCGAGGCTCCGGTGAAGAGCCCCAGCGCCAGCAGGAAGGTTCGCTTCGTTCCCCAGCGATCGCCAATCCAGCCCGACACCGGAATGAAGACCGCCAGGCTCACCAGGTAGGCGGTGACCACCGTGTCGATGGCATCCGGCGACACGGAGAACTCACGCGCCAGGGTCGCCAGCGCGACGTTGACGATCGTGGAGTCGAGGGAGTTCAGGATCATGCCGCAGACGTAGACGGCGGCGACGACGAGCTTCTGGTTGGGAGTGAATCGCATCTCGAGAGCCCCGGAAAACGAGCAGGAAGCGCGGAGCGTCCCGAACCGCATCGCCGACCCGGCCCGGGTCTTGCGGCCGGAGGCGATGCCGGTATCATGGTTCGGCACTCGCTGCCATGAACGGTGTCATCCGCGCCAGTGTAGCGCGGTTCCCGAAACGCGCCAGCCACTGGCCCATCCCGATCCTGGAGTACCCCAGATGTCCACACAGCCTCGCGTCCGTCTCGGAATCATCGGCACGGGCCTGGCCGTGCAGAAGCTGCACTGGCCGGCGCTCGCGCGTCTTGGCTCCGCGTTCGAGGTCGTCGCGTTCGCCAATCACACGCGGCCGAAGGCAGAGCATTTCTCCGGGTACTCGGGCGTCTCGATGGAGCAGTATCACCAGGACTATCGCGCCCTGCTCGCCCGGGACGATGTCGATGCCGTGCTGATCTCACTCCCGATCGGCCTCACCTACACCGTGACTCGGGAAGCCCTCGAAGCCGGCAAGCACGTCATCTGCGAGAAGCCGGCCGGTGCCAACCTCGGCGAGGCGTACGAGTTCATCGAGCTGGGCAAGCGATACCCCGATCGCGTGATCCTGGTCGCGGAGAACTGGTTCTACCGGGATGACCTTCGGTTTGCCCGAACCTTGCTCGATCGCGGCGAGATCGGAGAGGTCCGGCTCGCCTCCTGGCGCAGCGTCGGACAGCTCATCCCGCGTGAGGACCAATTCTCGTCGACGCCGTGGCGCCACCATATCGACTATGAAGGGGGCGCGCACCTCGATGGGGGCGTCCATCACACGGCCGAGCTCCGTCTGCTGCTCGGCGACGCCGCCCGGCTCCAGGCCGAGATCCAGGACGCCAACTCCACGCACGACGGGCCCTCGATCATGACGATGAACCTTGCCTTCGTGAGCGGCGCGGTGGGCAACTACACCGCCTCCTACCCCGAGATCCCGGCGATCGACGAGCCGAACGAGCTGCGCATCTACGGCACCACGGGACAGATGGTCCTCGCCCGGAATGAGGTGCGGATCGCCACGGCGGACGGCACCACCGCCAGCTACACCGTCAAGCAGCAGGACGGCGGATACTACAACGAGTTCCTGGACTTCCACGATGCGGTCACCGCCGGAACGACGCCGGTGGGCACGATCGAGCAGAGCTTCCGCAACATGGAGCTGATCCTGCT
>JBQCJS010000317.1:0-6756 GCA_051952485.1 Thermomicrobiales bacterium
CTGGGTGGCGGCGGTCTCGGTGGGGGCCGGAGTTTCGGCCGGATGCGTCGGCGCGAGGGTGGCTGACTGCGCGGGCTGGGTCGGATGCGGGGTGGACACGGTCGTCGGTGGGGTAGCGGGAGCGGTCGGATCGACCGGATGCAGCACCTCGTCCACGATCGTCGCCACCGGCGGCACGACAGTCTCCACGACCTCGTGGATGGGCGCGACCACGGTGGCGATGGTGGTGACGATTGGCGCGATCACCGTCTGCACCGGCACGACCACGGTCTCCACGACCTCGTGGACGGGAGCGATCACGGTCGCAACCGTGGTGACCACCGGCGGCACGACCGTCGCCACCACGGTCTGGACCGGGGCGACAACCGTTTCCACGACCTCATGCACCGGCGCGACGACGGTGGCAACCGTCGTCTGGATTGGCGCCACCACCGTCTCGACGGTGTCGTGGACCGGGGCGACGACGGTCGGGATCAGGTCGGTGACGGGCGCGACCACGGTGCCAACCGTGTCGGTTATCGGGGCCACACCGGGTGCCACGACGCCGGTGACCGGCGCGACAACGGTGGCAACGGTCGTCGCGACGGGCGCCACCACCGCCGCCACGGTATCGAGGGCGGGGGCGGCGACATCCGCAGCGGTCTGGACGACAGGATCGGCGATCGTGCCGACGGCGGACGATGCGTCCGTCGTGATCGTGGTGACGGGGGCGATGACGGGGTCCATCGGCAGGAGGCCGGCATCGACCGGCTCGACGACCGTGGTGATCGCGGCGGAGGATGCCTCGGCGACGCCACCGGTGAGGGGCGCGGCGGTGTCGGTCACGGCGGATGTGACCGGTTGCACGGCACCGGCCGTGGTCGTGGTCACCGTGTCCACCACGGGATCGACCGGCCAGAGGACGGCGGCCACTACCGGCGTGCTCTCGTCATTACCGAGGATGGAGACGATCTGCGGGACGATGCCGGAGCTCTCGAAACGGCTGTCATCCGGCTGCTCGCTGGATGCAGGCTCGCCGGCGAGGATGGCGCTGGCGTCGGCAGTGGTGTCCTCCAGGATGGGGGCGACCGGCGCGAGCACCGTGTCCACCACGGTGGAGACCGGGGCCGCCGCTGTCTCCGTGACCGGCTCGACAGGCTGCACGGCGGTATCGATCACCGTGCCCACCGGCGCGACCGCTGCATCGACGATCGTCGCGACCGGCGCGGCAACCACCTCATCGACGGGCTGGACCGCGACATCCACGACGGTGGCGACGGGGTCGACCACGGTATCGGCGACCGGTGCCACGACCTGATCGCTCACCGGATCGGTCACGATATTGACCACCGTGGCGACTGGCTCGACGGCGGTTTCCACGACCGGGGCGACCGGCGCGACGACATCGTCCACCACGGGAGCGACAGGTTCCACCACGGCATCGACCACCGGGGCGACGGGTTCGACCACGGTCTCCACGACCGGTTCGATCACCGGAGCCACCGGCTCCAGGACCTGGTCGACGGTATCGGTGACAGGATCGGTAATGGGGGCGAGGGGAGCGGCGACCGTCTCGACCAGGCCGCCGAGCACACCGGAATCGGAATCGTCGGCGGCTTGGGCGGCGACACCGGACACGCGCAACGGTGACAGGGCTGCGATCAGCCCCAGGATCACCAGGATCTTCGTGATGAAGATGCGCGTCGAACGGGTCATCCGTCTCGGTCTCCATGCACCGCGAATCGCGGCGGCGAGGGATCCGGAAGAAACGCGCTGTCCCAACGGGATCGGACGATACCCTGATGGGAATCCGTTTCTTCACCGTTCGGAAGGGAACGCAAAGCCGGCGCATGACTCATGGTCCAGGCGCGCGCAAGTTCCGAACGTGATCCCCAATACCGGTACGCTACCGGAAGGGAAGCAGCGTGTCAATGGGAAGATCGTGCGTCGAGGCAATAATGACCCGAATGGGGGGTGAACGTGCGCTGTGAGGCTGCCCGGAATGGGCCTAACGGGTGGGAGGGACCATGAACGGCGCATCGTTCACGCGAGCGAGCTTCCGCATCGTGTCGATCGCCGTACGGATCGCGTCGGTGAGCGCGGGGCAGGTTGCGGGGAGGGGCGAGGCATCCAGCTCGTCCTCGTCGAGGATATCCACGGCATCGTCGGTCAGGACGAGATCGAGGTAGAGGTCCTGCCAGGTCAGCTCGAGGCCCTCCCCGGTGCGTTCGAGGAAGGCCGGCCAGGTGACGTTCGCGTACCAGCCCTTGAAGTGGCCCCCGGGGGAAACGACGCCGAACGTATCGAAGGGGTGCTCCGGCGAGAACCGCTCGTGGAGGGTGTCGCCGGGTGTGAAGGTGAGCGATCCCTGGATCGTCTCCGGCAGGACCCAGGTCGCGAGCAACGTCCGCCAGGGGCCGGGGAGGTCGCACTCTCCGACGGTGGCCGGGTAGCGCGCCGCTTCCGACCCGTCGATCCGGCGCTTCACCACGGTCACCGCGACGCCCGGCACGAGCGCATCCCAGAGGGCGACGCTTTCGGGATCGGGCGTCCAGAGCATGGCCGGATCGTCAGCGGTCGGGAAGGGGCGGAAGCGGGCGCACATGGAGGGATCTCCGGGAACGCGCCGGGGAGCATCGAGGGTGATCGATGCTCCCCGGTGGACGGAACCTGGCTGACGGGTGCGACTACTGGCGGATGAGATGCAGGACCTCGGCCGTCTTCGCGTCCAGGGTGGGGGTGTCGTCGGCCTCGACGTTGAGGCGGAGCAGCGGCTGCGTGTTGGAGCCGCGCAGGTTGAACCACCAGTCGTCGAACTCGACGGTAAGGCCGTCCAGGTGGTCGATCGTCGCGCCCTGGGCGGCGAAGGTCGATTCGACGCGCTCCAGCACGGTGGGGATGTCCGCAACCTCGGAGTTGATCTCGCCGGAGCGGACCCGGTTGTCGATCGGCTTCAGGATCTCGGAGAGCGAAAGCCCCTCTTCCGAGATCAGCTCGATCACGGTCAGCGCGGCGATGAGGCCGGAATCGGCGTACCAGTTGTCGCGGAAGTAGAAGTGGCCGGAGTGCTCGCCGCCGAAGACGGCGTCGTTCTCCCGCATGATCGCCTTGATGAAGGAGTGGCCGACGCGGGAGCGGATGGGGGTGCCGCCGTGTTCGGAGATGGTCTCCGGCACGCTGCGGGAGCAGATGAGGTTGTAGACGATGGCGGAGCCGGGATGCTTCTTCAGCATCTGGATGGAGACCATCGCGGTGGTCATGTCACCACCGACGAAGGCGCCGTGCTCGTCGATCAGGAACATGCGGTCGGCGTCGCCATCGAAGGCGATGCCGAGGTCGCATCCCTGGTCGATCACGGCCCGCTGGAGGTCGCGGATGTTCTCCGGCTCGATCGGGTTGGCCTCGTGGTTGGGGAAGGTGCCGTCCAGCTCGAAGAAGAGGGGCACGACCTCGATCGGGAGCTTGCCGAAGACGGACGGGGCGAGGAGGCCCCCCATGCCGTTGCCGGCATCGACCGCGATCTTCAACGGCTTGATGATCGCCGTGTCGATGATGCCCAGGGCGTGCTCGGCATAGGCGTCGAGGACATCCCGCTCGATCACCGTGCCACGCTTCCCGCGCGGGGCGGGGATCTCGCCGCTGACGACGAGATCGCGGATATCGCCGATACCGGTCTCCAGCGAGAGGGCGCGGGCTTCTTCCTTGCAGATCTTGAAGCCGTTGTAGGCGGCGGGATTGTGGGAGGCGGTGCTCATGACGCCGGCCGGATACGCATACTTCCCGACCGCGAAGTAGAGCGTGTCGGTGGAGACGAGACCGATATCGATCGCGTCCGCCCCCTGGTCGCGGATGCCCTCGATCAGGGCGCCAGCGAGGGCGGGGCCCGATACGCGCATGTCGCGCCCGACGACGACCTGGTCCACATCGAGGAACGCGACCAGCGCCCGGCCGATGCGGTAGGCGATGTCCGGCGTGAGTTCGCGCGGGACGATGCCCCGGATGTCGTAGGCCTTGAAGATCGCGCCCACCGCGGGATCGAGGGGTTCAAGGGGTTGTGGTTGCGAGAGGTCGGTCATGCAGCGCTCCTTCGTGCGATCGGGTGCCGATCCATTGCAGCGTCGCGTATGCGGTTCAAGCCTCTCCACGCCTGGGGCAGGGGAGGGATCGTCCTGCATCCTAGTATCCGCCATCCGGGCGGGAATGTCGCTCGGCGGGATTGGGCCGGAGGGGCTGCCCCGTGGAGGTGAGAGGTGAGAGGAGTGAGCGCCAGTGAGGACCGCCCTCCATGCAGACCCGCATTCCGTGATGAGACCGGAACCGACACGGGGTCTCTGCGTCAATCCGATCCGATCCTGCGGCTCCGTGTTCGATGCTCGCCCGCACCCGTTCTCACACCTCGCTGCTCTCGCCTCTCATCTCGCTGCCGTATGCTTGCCGCAGCATTGCCCGCGGGACCGCGATCGCACGGTCCCGCCGTGGCATCCGTTCCGCCTTTCATCCGAGGAGCCTTCCCCCGCCGTGAGCCAGACCGCGCCCGTTTCCCCATCGGCCATTCGCACCCTCGCCGCGACCGACGCGGTCGATCTCCACCTGCACACGGTCGCCAGCGATGGGTTCTGGCGCCCGGCGGAACTGGTCGACTACCTGGCGGACAACGGGTTCACCGTCGGGGCCGTCTGCGATCACGATTCGCAGGCCTCCGTGCTGGAGGCGATCCGGCAGGGCGAGCGGCGGGGCGTCACCATCGTGCCGGGGATCGAGGTGACGACGCGGTGGGACGACCGGCAGTGGCACCTGCTGGTCTACGGCATCCGCCCGGACGATGAGCGTCCGGAGGCGCGGCCGTTCCTGGAGATGGTCGAGACGACCGATGCGGCGTTCCGGGAGATCGCGCGGGATGCGCGGCAGCGGGTGGAGGCGTCCGGGAGACCGTTGCCATCGCTGCCCGCCGTGCTCGCGCAGACGGGGACGGCGATGTATCCGGTCCACGTCCTGCGGGCGATGATCGCGGACAAGCATGTGCCGCGCCTGAAGGAGGCGGCGGAGCTGGTGAACGCGCTCGGTGGGCAATTCACGATCGACAACCCGCTGGACGAGGTGGTGGAGAAGGCGCACCTGGCCGGCGGGATCTGTATGATCGCGCATCCGGGACGGCCGGACCTCGGGCCGGCACTGTCCGCCGAGGTGCTGGAGGGCATCCTCGCATCGGTGCCGCTGGACGGGCTGGAGGCGCACTACCGGACCTACACGGACGCCGACATTGCCTTCTACCGCGATCTGGCCGCGACGCACGGCCTCCTGACCTCGACGGGATCGGACTCGCACGCGTTGAAGACGCCGGTCGATCCGCGTGCGTGGCAGGCGATCTGGGCGCAGGAGCTGCTCGGGCGGCTCGGGATCGAGGTGAAGCCGTGCGAGGACGGATCGCCGGTCTGGGCGCCGGGAATGGACCCGCTGGTGGCGAAGCCGAGAAAAGAGGAGTAAAGAGGCGAGAGGAAAGAGGGAAGGAGCGGTTCTGCACATCGAGTTCCCAGAAAGAGGATCGTTGTGGCAACAGTCTCGTTTCTCTTTTCTCCTGCCTCTTTCCTCGCTCCTCTCACCTCTCTCCTTGCCTAGGAGAAGCCGAGGACCGTGCCCTCCACGCGCGTGTCGGTGCCGCCGGCCAGGATGCCGGTCTCCGGGTCGCGGGCGATCATCTGCGCCGATCCGCCACCGCCCCACGCCCCGCGCTCGACGAGGGTGTGGCCCTTCGCGGCGAGGGCGCCGAGGATCTCCTCGCCGAACCGGTCCTCCACGGCCAGGGTGAACGGCTGGTCGATGCCGTCCGGGTCGGTGCCGGGCAGGCTCGTCCAGCGCGGCTGCTCGATCGCGGCCTGCACGTCCAGCGAGCGGTCGAGCAGGGCGGAGATCATCTGCAGGTTCCACTGCGGCTGGCCGTCGCCGCCAGGGGTGCCGCCGACGAGGACGGGCGTGCCGTCCGGCGCGGCGATGGAGAAGCAGTTCAGCGTGTGCATCGTCTTCTTGCCGGGCGCGTAGATGTTCGGATGCCCGTCCTCCAGCGAGAAGCCCCGCCCGACACGGTTGTTCAGCACCACGCCGGTGTCGCCGCCGACGACGCAGGAGCCGAAGGCCGCCGAGACGGACTGGATGAGCGAGATCATGCCGCCCTGGTCATCCGCCACGCAGAGGTAGGTGGTGTCGCCGGGGGAGAACGTGCCCGCCAGGACATCGGTCGCGGCGTGGTCGGGGTCGATGTGGGCGAAGCGTTCCGCCGCCCACGCCTTGCCGAGCAGGGTCTCCAGCGGCGTGTCGTGGAACTTCGGATCGGCGGCATGACCGAGGCGGTCGGCGTAGGCGAGCTTCTTCGCCTCGACCTGGGTGTGGATCACCTCCGCCGTGAGGTCGGCGCCGAAGTCGGCGTTCTCGACGATGTTCAGGCTCTCCAGCAGGATCAGCCCCTGGCTCGGGATCGCCGTCTGGTAGACGGTGTGATCGCGATAGGTCGTCGCGATCGGGGCGGTGAAGTCCGTCTCGTGCTCGGCGAAATCGTCCATGTCGAGCTTGCCGCCAACCGCGGCGAGGTAGGCCGTGATGCGCCGGGCGATGTCGCCGGTGTAGAAGCTCTCCCGGCCATCGGTGGCGAGGGTCTCCAGCGTGCGGGTGAGATCGGATTGCACGAGGCGTTCGCCGGCCGCGATCGGGCGTCCGCCGGGCAGGAAGATCGCGGCGGCGGCCTCGTCGCGGGCGAGGAGGTCGACGTTCTGCGCGAGGTAATTG
>JBQCJS010000318.1:0-2354 GCA_051952485.1 Thermomicrobiales bacterium
GACGAGCGGGTGGGCCGCCGCTGCGCCGGTGTCCCTGCCAAGGGCCAGGGCGTCGTCCCCACCTGTCGCGATGACGTAGGAGAAGCGCAACTCGCCCCCCTGCGCGGGTGGGAAGTTGGTGTCCCAGATGTTGTTCAGCGCCCACGAATAGATCATGGCCGGGTCCTGCTGCCAGTCGGGCAGGGAGGACATGAAGGGCGCGTAGGGGAGGTGAATGGTGCCGAACTGCGTCAGCGGCGCCTCGGCGGTCGCCCAGGCGATGGGCGGAACGTTCGCGCCTTCGATCGTCGCCCAGTGCCGGAGCGTGCGGAACCAGTCCAGCGATCCCGGCACATGCGGCGAGTCCGGGCCGACGATGCCGCCGGTGATCTCCGCCTTCACGGCGGGGTCGGCGACGGCGAAGGGGAACGCGACGTAGAGGCTCTCCTTCTCCATGCTCACCGGCTTGTGCAGGCGATGGGCGAGGTGGAGCCGGTTGGTGCCGTGCGGGAGGGTGAGCGTCGTTTCCACCCAGTCCGTGCCATCGAGTTCCAGCCGGAGGCGGATACGCTCGCGCACGGCGTTCGATTCGGTCGCCAGGATATGTCCGTAGCGGCCGACCCGCCGCTTGCCGAGCAACCACATGCCGGCGTTCTGGCCCACGCGGCTGGAGAGGTGATTGAAGCCGGGCGCGGTGGTGTAGCGGTCGTGGATGACCGCGCCGAAGCCGAACGGCGCGTCCGGGTTGACGAGGTCGCGGCCGGTCGCGCGGTCGATCAGGTGGAGGATGCTGCCAGCGGAGGGATCGACCTCGATGGAGAGGGTGTCGGTCGCGATGGTGGGGCTGGCGGCGTGTCCGGTGACGTCCGTGGTCGGCGTCCCCTCGCGCCGCACGACCCGGTAGCGCCGGTAGCCGATGGGCGGGATGTCCTTGGCGACGAATTCCACCATCCAGCCATGCGGGCGGTGCGTCGGGTTGTCGGTCGGGCCGAAGAGGGCCGGGACGGGCTCTCCGGTGGCCGCGTCGATCAGGGCCAGCTCGCCTCCCTCCAGGGTGAGGTCGTGCTTCGGCACGAAGACGCGCGCCAGGTCGGTTCGCGTCCACGAGCTGGGATTGACGACAACGAGCGACCCGACCCGATCGGCAGCGCCCGTGGACGCGGCCAGCGGGGCGATTCGCTGGAGTCCGCCGTTGTGCAGGAGCGTCGTGCGTTCCTCGGCGGTGTAGGCGAAGGCCTCCTTGCGCGTCCACTGGTAGGCGCCGGAGGAGAACATGTCCGCCTCGCGGTCCCACGGATTGGCGGCGCCCCAGGTATGCTCGTCGAAGAGGGCCATCTCCTCGTAGGCGGCCTGCACGTCGGCGGAGACGGAGGGGAGCGGTTCGTCGGTGACGACATCGGCGAGCGCATTCAGGGTCTGGGCGGTGCGGAGGTCCCCCTGCGCCTTGCGGTTGCGGCCGAGGGCGAAGGCGGCGGAACCGACCCCGATCGCCCACCAGTCGGTCCAGTCGCCGGCGTAGGTCTCCAGCCGGTCGCCGATCCGGGTTTCCATGTCGGTGAAGAAATCGCGGTCGGTGGAGGTGCGGAGCTTCGGCCACGCCCACCGGGCGTTCCACTCACGGACGATCGTGGCGGGGACCAGTGAAGACGAGGCGTTGTCGGCGAACGCTCCCTGCACGCGCAGGTGCAGGATGTCGTACGGATACGGCTGCTTTCGGACCTCGATGCCGTGCAGGGCGTCGTGCATCCAGTTGCCGGGCTGTCCGTGCGGATAGCCGAGCTGGGCGACGGCGTTCAGGTACTCCGGCAGGGAGGCGAGAACCTCGTCATAACCGTGGCCGAAGCCGTTGTGCATCGCCTCCATGTAGGCGTCACCGATCAGCGAGTCGGCGTACCAGACGAGCAGTTTCTGGCCGTCCGGCGCCTCCCACCAGAAGGGGCGGGTGAGGTCCTGCCCGTCGTTCAGGTAGGGCACGGAGAGGCCCGCGTAGTTGTGGGCGACGGCCAGGTAGCGGATGCCGGCGTCGGTGAGGAGGGAGGCGAGGCCGACGGTGCAGCCGGGGACATCGGTCTGCATGGCGGAGACGATCTCCACCCCCCATTCCTCGCGCAGCTCCCGCGCGAAGACGAGTTGCTGGGCGAGTTCGTCCTGCGAATAGGCCTCGGTGTGCATCGAGAAGGGCAGGGCGTGGACCTCGAAGCGACCCTCGGCGATACGGCGCAGGAGGTCGTCGCGCCGGGCCTTCGGGCGGGTGCGCAGCCAGTGCTTCAGCGGCCACGTGACCTCGATGTTCCAGCGGAACCGGGCGTCGTCCGGCCAGTCGTCGGTGAGGGTCGCCAGGTCGAGCGCGTAGTCGATGAAGGCGAGTTGCGATT
>JBQCJS010000319.1:0-2018 GCA_051952485.1 Thermomicrobiales bacterium
CTCCCGCTCCGTGGGGTTGGTCGCGGCGCGGGGGGGGGGCGTTCCCGCGGCTAGCCACGCCCCCGCGGGGGGGCGGGCCCGCGCCCCCCGCCCCCCCCGCGTCCGGCCCCTGCCTGACACGTCCGGAATCACGCGAAGGGACCCCATGTCCGCGATCGCCGAGCCGACGACCTCCACTCCCGCGCCGCCAACGCCGCCGCCCCCGGAGGCCGCCCGGCCCCGGGGACTGGGCCGCCTTTCACTGGCCAACCGGCAAGCCCTCACCGGCTATCTCCTCGCGTTGCCGGCGCTGGCCCTCCTGCTCGGGCTGGTGGCCTATCCGTTCTTCTTCGCGATCTGGATCGCCTTCACCGACCGCATCGTCGGGCGGGCGGGGCACTGGGTCGGCCTCGACAACTTCCGCTACCTCTTCAACAACCCCAGCTTCCTGAAGACCATCCAGAACACGATCGTCATGGTCGTCGTCTCGGATGTGGCGAAGCTGGTGATCGGGCTCGGGCTGGCGATGCTGCTCAACCAGGCGGTCGTCGGGCGCGGGGTGATGCGTGCGCTGATCATGATTCCGTGGGCGATGCCGGGTTTCATCGCCTTCCTCGTCTGGCGGCTGCTCTACCAGCCGATCGGCGGCGGCATCAACCTGATCCTCACCCAGACTGGCATCCATCCGGAGGTGATCGACTGGCTGGGCCAGAAATCGACCGCGCTCCCGGCGGTGATCGTGGCGACCGTCTGGCGGGGCTTTCCCTTCTGGGCCATCTCGTTCCTCGCGGCATTGCAGGGCATCCCGGAGGACCTGTACGAGGCGGCGAAGGTGGACGGCGCCTCGGGGTGGCAGCGTTTCTGGGACATCACGCTGCCCCAGATCCGACCCGTCATCCTGATCGTCGCCCTCATGTCCTCGATCTGGACGGCGAACAGCTTCGAGAACATCTGGATCATGACGCAGGGCGGCCCCTCCGACGCCACGATGGTCTTCCCGGTGCTCGCCTACTTCGGGATGCAGACGCAGCGCCTCGGTGAGGCGGCGGCCGTGTCGGTCTCGATGATCCCGGCGCTGCTGATCCTCGTCTTCCTCGTCACCGCGCTCATCAAGGACGATGACTGATGCAGGGCGCCGACCTCCGTTCCCCGACCGCCGCCTTCCCGACCGGCCCCGAGCCGGTGCGTGACGACATTCGCCGTGGCGCCAGGTGGTACCAGCAACCGCGCCTGCGGAAGGCCGGATCGCTGATCGGCATCTACCTGATCATGATCCTCGTGGCGGCGATCGTGATCGTCCCGGTCTACTGGATGTTCACGATCTCCCTGAAGCTGCCCAAGGAGATCTACCGGATGCCCTCGCTGGTGCCGGACAGCCCGACCTGGGCGAACTACCGGACCCTGATCGAGAAGAAGGACTTCCTGACCAACATCCGCAACAGCATCATCGTTTCCTCCAGCGTGACGGTGGTCTCCCTGCTGATCTCGTCGTTCGCGGCCTACAGCATCGTCCGCTTCCGCTATCGCTTCCGGGGACTCGTGGGGCGGATCATCCTGCTCACCTATCTGACGCCGGGTTCGCTGCTCTTCATCCCGCTCTCGATCATCGTGGCGAAGCTGCACCTCGGGAACTCGCTGTTCGGCCTCGTGGTGCTCTATCTCACGTTCTCGATCCCGCTGAGCACCTGGCTGCTCTCCGGGTATTTCCGCTCGGTGCCCGCCGACCTGGAGGAGCAGGCGATGGTGGACGGAACCAGCCAGCTGGGGGCGCTCTTCCGCATCCTGCTGCCGCTGTCGCTACCGGGCCTGGCGGCGGTGGCGATCTTCACGTTCACGGCGGCCTGGAACGAGCTGCTCTTCGCCCTGATCTTCATCACGTCCGAGGAGAAGCGGACCGTGCCGCTGGGGCTGCAATACCTGATGACCGGCGATGTGCTGCTGTGGGGGCCGATCATGGCCGGGGCGACGCTCGCGGCGCTGCCGGTGATGCTGCTCTACTTCATCGCCCAGCGTTTCATGGTGCGGGGCGTCACGGCGGG
>JBQCJS010000320.1:0-3153 GCA_051952485.1 Thermomicrobiales bacterium
CCACTTCGTAGGGCGAACCCTCGCAGCTGCGGCCGGGGGTTCGCCGAGATCTCAGCGCAATGCCGGGTTAGTCTGGACAGTCCACTGAGTGGGCTGTCAAGCCCAAGGTGTCCTCTGCCGGCTTGGCGGGGCCGACGGCCGAGTGCCCCGCCGCCTTCACCCCAAACGCCACGGTAGGCGTGACAGCTCGCCTGGGAGGACATGTCAACGTCAAGAGCGTCCTGGCCCCAGGGGTTCATGCATCCGAGAGGAGCGTCTCCACCCGCGCGAGGACGGCGCGGCGCTCGGTGAGGATCGCGCTGCGGGAACGAATGCCGGCCTCCTGTTGGTGGCAGAGCGTCCGCAAGGCGGCCCGGCATTCGGCCAGCCCCCGCATCCGGCGGGCGCGGGTATCGGCATCCAGGAGCTCGATCTCCCCGCTTTCGATCAGCGTCGAGAGGGCGGCGAGCGCATCCTGCAGGCCGGGCACGTGGAGGGGGACCGGGGCCACGTCCTGGGCTTCCAGCGCGCGAATCTCGGCCAGGCAGGCGCGCTCAAAGGCCGCCATGCGCTCCCAGGGGGTGGCTGGGGCGGTCGGCGCTGCCTCCACGGCTTCGGCCAACACCGGGGTACCGGTCGTGTCCGGGACCACCTTTAGTGCGCCCTCCGCGATCCCGATTGTCGTGGCCGTCGTTCCGGCCGCAATCGGCATCGTGCCGTCGACCTGCGCCAGCCACGCCATCACCTCGTCGGGGATCGCCTCCTGAAGCTCCGGGGTGGGCGACGGTTGCGCCTTCATCGGGCGCGTGCGACGCATCGGGGCCGGCTCACCGGTCGGCCAATCGACCGCCTGGCCCGGCAGCCACGGCGCGAAGGGGACCGGTTCCGTCCGCTCGGCCACGCCGTATTCCTTCAGCGATTCCACGAGCGAACGGCACGTCGCCTCCGCGCGGTCGCCGAACTCGCGGCGGTCGAACCCGAACAGGATCTCCTGCCGGCAGCCTTCGGCGTCGCGCAGGGCGATCGCCAGCACCGGCGTCTCCGCGCCGAGGTCCATCGTCACGTCCAGGATGTCCGCCACCGGCAGGCGGTTGACGCCCTCGCCGGCGACATCGCACCAGAAGAAGGAGTGCGTCGTCATCCAGACCCGGCATTCCGCGCGCGCCGAGGCGAGCCAGCCGCCGACCGGCCCGCAGGCCGTCCCCGACCACACCATCAGCTCGTTCGAGAAGCGGCGGACATGCGCCCAGGTGATCGCCAGCGAGCGCGGGCGGATCTCGGCGGGGTCCCAGGCGGCCACCGCGATATCGGCGGCGGCAGCGAGCCGGAGGATGGTCTTGAAGCGGGCCACCCGACGGAAGCCCGCCGTGGACACGGTGAACGCCTGGATGCAGCCGCTCTCGTGATCGGCGACGTAGCGGATGCGCAACGCCCGCATGTGCCCGGCCGGGTCCGGCACGATCGTCAGGTCCACGATGTCATCCGCCGGGATCGCGAACCCGTGGTCCGTGCCCTCGCCGAGCGCGAAAAAGAATTCGGTGACGGTCAGGTCCGTCCGATCCAGCATCTGCCCCTGGCGGAGCGAGCCGGGGAAGGCCCCGACCGCCATCACCGGCACGCTCACCAGCACCTGGCCGCGCATCGCCTCCCAGCGTTCGAGGGCGCGAAGTTCCTGCTCCTGCGCCGGGGTGACCCCGAGGGGACGGGGGCGCGGGCGCACGGGGAGGTCGCGCCCGCGGGGGGCCGGTGCGACGGCGGGTGAGCGTGGGGAGATGGGCAACGTGCCGGTGGAGATGGCCACCCTTGGCGATTCCTCCTGCGGGGGTCGTGCGCGACCGCGATTCCCACCCGAACGGGTCATCCGGGTTCGCGTGACAGTGTGGCAATCATACGCCGCATGGGGTGTACGTACAACCCCGCTCGCCCGTATCCGGCTCGGGCGGGCCGCCTCGCGCCGGCCGGCGTGACATCGCTCGCGCTTCGGGGCAGAATGCGCAGACACATCGTCTCGCCGTGCGAGCATCCACCCCTGTGCCGGCCCGTCGCCGTTCGTCGCGGCGCGGCGTCCGATGCCGCCCACCGTGAAGGAGCCCTCCGTGAAGATCACCGGTGCCACGACCTGGATCGTCGGCAACCCCTGGAAGAACTGGCTCTTCGTGAAGCTGGAGACCGATCAGGATGGCCTCTACGGCATCGGTGAGGGGACGATCAACGGGTTCGCCCGCACCACCGAGGCGGCGGTTCACGAGATGGCCGGGCGCTTCGAGGGCTTCGACCCCTTCCAGATCGAGACCATCCTCCAGCGCATGGCCCGCGACTTCTACACCGAGGGCGGCCAGGTCCACATGACGGCCATTGCCGCCATCGAGGTCGCCTGCTGGGACATCATCGGCAAGGCAACCGGGCGTCCGATCTACGACCTGATCGGCGGTCGCTATCATGAGTCGCTGCCGACCTATGCGAACGGCTGGTATGCCGGACCCCGCACGCCGGAATCCTTCGCCGAACGCGCGCAGATGGTGCTGGACAAGGGTTACCGCGCCATGAAGTTCGATCCCTTCGGCGCGGCGTGGCGCACGATGAGCCTGGAGGATCGCCACCTGTCGCTGGACATCATCCGCGCCGTGCGGGAGGTCGCCGGGCCGGACATCCAGCTCATGATCGAGGGGCACAGCCGGTTCAGCGTCTCGGAAGCCGTCTGGCTGGGCGAGCGGATGGAAGAATACGAGCCGACCTGGTTCGAGGAACCGACCGCGCACCAGAACATCGCCTCCGTCGTCGAGGTGGCGCGGAAGATCGCGGTGCCCGTCGCGACGGGCGAGAGCTTTTCCAGCGTCCACCAGCACGCCGAACTGCTCGCCCACAACGCCGTCCACATCATCCAGCCGGAGCCGGGCAGCATGGGCGGTATCTGGCGCACCCGGCAGGTCTGCGCGATGGCGGACGCGTTCTATGGCGTCGTCGCGCCCCACAATGCGCAGGGGCCGATCTCGACCGCGACCTGCATCCAGATCAGCGCGTCCTGCCCGAACCTGCTGACGCAGGAACTGTTCGACGAGTTCAACGTCGGGTGGGAGCACGAGCTGGTGACCAATCCCGCGACGGTGATCGACGGGCGGTTGCAGATCCCGGACGGGCCGGGACTCGGCACGGACCTGAACTGGGCGGAGCTGG
>JBQCJS010000321.1:0-5816 GCA_051952485.1 Thermomicrobiales bacterium
GCTCGATCAGGGGCGGGATGTCGCCGAGCAGTTCGTCCGCGCCTATCTCGACCGCGACCTGGAGACCATCCTCGCCTCGGAGACGCTCTCCAACCCGAAGGGCATCCTGCAGGAGGTGATGCAGGAACGGTTCGGCGATCCGCCTACCTACGAGACGATCGCGGAGGAAGGTCCCGATCACGCCCGCCAGTTCACGGTCGCCGTGGTGCTGGAGGACCGCCAGATCGGCGTCGGCAAGGGGCGCAGCAAACGGGAGGCCCAGCAGGAGGCCGCCCGCCAGGCCCTGCTCACCCTCGCCCAGGACGATGCCCTCGCGGGGGACGATGGGACGCCGGACGGTGAGGAAGAGCCGGACGCGTCGGCAGGCGAGCCGGATGGCCCATCGCGGAACGGCGATCTGGCCGCCAGCGTGGCGCGTTCGCCCTTTGCCGCGGCGATGGATGCGAAGGACCAGGAACGGGCCGCTTCGACGCCGGAGCGCCCGCTCGCGCAGCGCCGCGTGCGTGGCGCCGGCAAGCGGGAGGGCTGAGGGCGATGGCGCACGGCTACGACGAGATCACCATCCTGGGCGGCAATTCCAACAGCGCGCTGGTGGACGAGATCTGCGACTACATCGGCATCCCGCGCGGGCGGGCCGAGGTCTTCAAGTTCAGCAACGACAACACCTTCGTCCGGATCGGCGAGAGCGTGCGCCAGAACGATGTCTACGTCGTGCAGTCCTTCACCCGGCCTGTCAACGATTCGATCATGGAGCTGCTGATCATGATCGACACCCTGAAACGGGCCTCCGCCGGACGCATCACCGCCGTCATTCCCTACTTCGGCTACGGGCGCACCGACAAGAAGGACCAGCCGCGGGTGCCGATCACGGCCCGCCTGGTGGCGAAGCTGATCGAACAGGCCGGGGCGGACCGCGTGCTGACGGTCGACCTGCACGCCGGGCAGATCCAGGGGTTCTTCGATATCCCGGTGGACGAGATGAGCGCCATGTACCTGACGGCGCAGCACTTCGTGGAGAAGCGGCTGGCGAACCCGGTCGTCGTCTCGCCCGATCTCGGCAACACGAAGCGGGCGCGCAACTTCGCGGAGATCCTCGATGCACCGCTGGCGATCATCGAGAAGCGGCGCATCGGCAACCGCGACGCCTCCGAGGTGCTGAACCTGATCGGCGACGTGGCGGGCATGGAGGCCGTGATCGTGGACGACGAGATCGACACGGCGGGGTCGATCTCCCACGCCGCGCAGGTCTGCCTCGACAAGGGGGCGACCGCCGTCTATGCGACCTGCATCCATCCCGTCCTGTCCGGACCCGCCATCGAGCGCCTTTCCGCCCCCGACAGCGCCATTCGCGAGGTGGTGGTGACGAACACGATCGAGATTCCGCAGGAGAAGCGGTTCGACCGCCTGACCCAGCTTTCGGTCGCGCCACTGCTCGGCGAGGCGATCCAGCGCATCCACGCCGGCTCCAGCGTCTCCACGGCCTATCGCGCGGCGGGATCGTATCAGGCCCGGCTGTCGCTGGTGGCTCCGGAGTGATCGTTCCGGCGTCCATCGCCAGCCGGCGTCGCCCTCACCGGGTATCGCGATGAGCGACCAGCCAGTGACGCCCCCACCGCCTGACAGCGGCGGGGTGCCGACTCAGCCACCTCACGACCATCCGGTGGATGGGAGCGGGACCCCGCTGCTGCGGGCCACGCTGGTCCTGGTCGCGGTGGTGATGGTGGCCGTGATCGCGGGCGGAGTCTGGATGGTACTGCGGGACAAGGAGCCGGGCACGCCGTCCGCACCAACGACGACCATCACCGTCCCGTCCGCCCCTGCGACTGCCGAGGGAGCGGCCACCGGCGCCGCTCCCTCCACCACCCCTGCCGGCACGCCCGATGGCACCCCGGCGGATGCCACGACGGAGACTGCGACCACGCCGGCGGGCACGCCCGTGCCGCGATCGGGCAGCCTGCCGTCGTTGCTCGCCCTGGCCCCGGACCGCCTCGACGACGACAGCGTGCCCTTGCCGATCGTCGCCAGTTACGCCGATCTCGCGGCCTGGTCGACGCTGAACGGGATGGCGATGCCCACCGGGCTGGACGATCCGACGCTCGCGGCCTGGACCGCGAACCTGAACGCCCTCGCCCTCCCGACCAGTCTCGGCACGCGCGGCACGGAGGCGATCTGGCAGGAGAGTTACGGGTTCACCCTCACCGATGTCGAACAGGTCCTCTCCGTCGGCGCGGCGCCCAATTCGGTGACGATCATGACCGGGACGTTCGACCGCCGCACGCTGGAGGATGCCTGGGTGCGCGGCGGCTACCAGGCGGTGAAGATCGAGGGCGTCACCATCTGGTCGCTCTTCCCGGGCGATACCATCGATCTGTCGGCCCGGGCCAGCCGTCCCTCGCTCGGCAGCCTGAACAACATCGTGCTCCTGGACGACGGCACGCTGGTCGCCGCCGCGAAGCTCTCCCGCCTGCAAGCGGTCCTGAAGGTGCTCCACGGCGATCAGTCCTCGCTGGCGCAGAACGACGCGGTGCAGGATCTCATCGCGCCGCTGGGGGATGGCGAGGGCGTCATCTCCGTCGAGATCGCGCGGGGCGACCTCGTGGAGGCGCCACCGACGGCCGTCGCACCCACCTCGGCCACCCCGGATGCGGGCGAGCCTCGAACCTCGATCGCCTCGCCCGCTGCCACCCCGCAGGCCGAGACGATGCCGGACGTGAGCCTCGTGCTGGTCGGGCTGCGGGCGACCGGCGCCGGTGACACGGGGACTGCCGCCACACCCGTCCCGGCGACAGCGGCGCCTTCCGGAACGGCCGCATCCGGTGGCGATCCCGGCGTGGAGATGATCGTCATCCTGGCGTTCGCCGACGACGCCGAGACGTCGGCCATCGAGGCCCGCGCCGCCATGACGCAGCGGCTCGCCATCGGCCGGTCTGCCGTGACCGGCGAGCCCTACGCCCGGCGCTATCGGGACCCGCTGGTCCAGGTGGCGATCACGCCGGGGCGGAACGCGGTGGTGGTGATGCGCGCCGGCCTGGTCGACGGGGCGGCGGACTGGCTCCAGGTCGTCGAAACCCGGGACCTCGGCTTCGCGTTCTGGGAGCAGGAACCCTGAGATCGGCGGCAACACCGCCGCATGCCGAGCGATCAGTGATCGCATGCCGATCGCTCGCTGATCGCTCACTGATAGAATGGGATCGAGCCTCCGGCATCGCCACGCCATCGACCGCGACCACGTTCGGGAAAGGACGCGCCTCATGCCCGGGATCATCTTCACCCGCTACGATCACTCCCCGGCCAGCGCGGAGCCCGCCTCCCCGCGGCGTGGGCCGGCTCATGGCACGCTCGACCGGCGGCGATTCATCGGCGGGATCTCGGCCCTGGCGGCCACCGTCGCCGCCGGACGCCTGATCCCCGGCGATCCGGCGCTGGCCCAGGGCACGCCCGTTCCGGCCTCATCCGGGCCGGTGGCCGCCCTCGAAGCGGTGTTGCAGGCCATCCCGGCATCGCTGGTGACGGATGGCGCGAATGGCGTCCTCTTCTATCACGCGGACCTGGCCGCCCAGTTCGCCGCATGCGGGGTCGATCGTTCGGCGGCGGACTGGATCACGGGGACGAATCTCTATGCGGTCACGGCCTCCCTGGCCCTCGTGTCCGCCGGGTTCCAGTACGGCGCGTCTCCCGATTTCGCGGCGGCGCTGGGGTTCTCGCCGCTGGAGGTCGATCGGGCGGTGGAGGTCGGCGGACCACCGAATGCCCTCTCCCTCTATCAGGGTGGGCTCGATCGCGCCAGGCTGGAAGCCGCCTGGACGGCAACGGGGTTCAAGCAGGTGCCGCTGGAGGGAGGGCGCGTCCTGTGGACGCTGGGCGAGCAGGGCGAGATCGATCCCGCCTCCCCCATCGCCGCGTTCGGCGCCGGGGCCTTCAACAACCTGCTCCTGCTCGACGACCAGACGCTGCTGGTCGCCCGCATGGGCGCGGTGATCCGCGACACGGTCGCCCACGCCGCAAGTGGGAATGCGGGCTCCTCGCTGGTCGGCGTCCCGGGTGTCCAGCAGGCGATCGCCAGCCTGACACCGACGGTCGTTTCCACGATCGGCCTGACCGGCGCGGCGTTGAGCGCCTCGCCGCGACCGGATGGGGCGGCGACTCCCGTCCCGGCTGGCATGATGCCGGCCATCTCGGTGGCCGTCGTCGGCATCGAGGCCGGGGCGCGGGGAGAGATCGACGCGACCGGCGCGACTCCGGCGACGGCCACGGCCACCGCCACCACCGAAGGCGCCGGTACGTCCGCGCGGGTAGAGGTTCGCCTCGTCACCGGGTCCCGCGCCGACGCAGAAACGGCAGCGGCGACGGCCTCCTCCCGCTGGCAGACGATGCAGTCGCAGGTCACCCAGCAGCCCTTCTCCGAATTGATGACCCTGGACTCCGCCGGTGTCGCCGCGAACGAGGAGACGGTCGCCGCGATCGACTTCGCGTCCGGACCGATGCCGGGGCGCTGGATCCAGCTGGTCGCGATGCAGGACCTCGCCCCGTTCGCCCCCGGCGGCAACTGACGGCGAAACGCAAGGAGGATCGGGCATCCGGATCGGATGCCCGCCCCTCCTTGCGTTCGATGCGGATCAGGATGCCGGCTCGCGCACGGCGTCGATGGTTTCCTAGATGGCGGCGCGCAGGCGGTCCCGCTCGTCGAGCAGGGCGGCGATCGCGCCGGCCTGCCGGCCGAGGTCCATCATCGCGTAGAGATCGCGGGGATTGGCCTGCGCCTGCCGGACCGCAGCCCGAAGCGCGTCTGTCTCGGCGCGTGGCTCGAGCGCACCCTGGAGCACCTCACACACAGTGGCAGGCGTTGGCCGGCCGTCGATGGTGGCGTCCGCGAGGTGCGGGAGGAGGCCGCGCAGTTCGTCCACGAGGATCGTGGCCCGCTCCTTCGCATAGCGCTGCGTCGCGGAGTAGGCGATAGGCCGGGCTGGGGCGAGCAGGGCCGCCGTTTCGCCGCCATCCATGGACGCCGGGTCGGCGCGATCCGGCGAGGCCGGCGTCACCTCCGGTGCGACGGTCTGCGCATCCGGGTCGCCAGCCGGGGCGCCCTCGATGCCCGCGAAGCCCTGCTCGCCAGGCTGCTCGTCCGGCAGGTCGATCGTTCCCATGTCCGGCAGCGTGGGGACTTCGTCCTCCGCATCCACCGCGTCGGCAGGGACCGGAAGGCCGGCGGGCGAACCTTCGATGCCCTCCGTCGCATCCTCGTCCGCATCCACGCGGCTGGTGGAGGCGGTGTCGCCGTCTCCGGCCCGCACATCCTCGTTCCAGCGGGCTGCCCACGACGAGAGCTGCTGCGCTTCGTCCTCGTCCGTCTCGACCATCGCCGACCCTGGCGTGTCCACCAGGGCGGAGGAGGTGTCGACATCACTCGGCTGGGCGGATGCGTCCTGCGCATCACCAGCGGCAGGCGTGGGCCACGTCCAGACCGGGGTGCTGGCCGATTGCTCGGTGCTCGGGGAAGCCTGTTCGGGCTCGGCGAGGGCCTGTGACTCGGCGGGCCGACCCCACGCCGCGTCCCCGACGGACGGCGACGGGGCCGCGAACGGAGCCGCCTCGACGGCCGGGGCGGGCGCCTCGGCCCGCGGAATCTCCCGCGAGGGGGCGGCGAGGCCACTCAGGCGAGTGCCACAGGTCGTGCAGAACTTCGCGCCGGGCCGGGCGACCGCGCCGCAGTTCGGGCAGGTTTCCATCGTTCTCTCCATCCTCGACACACCGCCACCGGCGTCCACATCGCGCCCGCGCAGCCCACGACCAGCCCGTGATGCCGCAGCGCCGATTCC